>JAUIBJ010000272.1 GCA_030428025.1 Alphaproteobacteria bacterium | reverse complement strand
GAGGGCTTCGTCCTGCACCCCGCCATGCTGGACCTCGCCACCGGCTGGGCGATGGAACTGATCGAGGGCTACGAAGGCAAGAGCCTCTGGGTGCCCGTCTCCTATGGTACCATCCGCGTCCACCGTGCCCTGCCGGCCGAGTTCGTCAGCCACGTCCGCCTGCGCCCGGAAACCGACAGCGCGGCGGGGCTTGCGGGCTTCGACGTGGTGCTTTGCGATCCCGAAGGCGCGGTTCTGGCCGAAATCGAGGATTTCCAGATGCAGCGCCTGTCGGGCGAGGTGGCGCTTGGCGGCACCGCCGTCACCGCTGCCGACGACGTGCGCTTCGACGACGCCCCTGCCCCGCGCGAGTTGTCGCCGGCCGAGGCACAGATGCAACGCATGGTGGCGCGCGGCATCCGCCCCGAGGAAGGTGCCGAGGCCCTGCGCCGCGCCCTCGCCCGGTCCGAGAGCCGCATCGCCCTGTCGCCGCTGCCGCTCGACACGCTCATTGCCCGCGCCCAGCCCCGAGCCGAGACCGAACGCCAGAGCCAGAGCTTCGAGCGGCCCGAGCTCGACTCGGAATATGCCGCGCCCACGACGCCGGTGGAAACCCGGCTGGCCGAGCTTTGGGAGCAGCTTCTGGGCGTCAGCCAGATCGGCATCCATGACAGTTTCTTCGATCTGGGGGGCCATTCGCTTCTGGCCGTGCGCCTCTTTGCCGCCGTCAAGCGAGAATGGGGCACACAGTTCCCGATCTCGGTGCTGTTCGAGGCGCCCACCATCGCCACCTGCGCGGCGCTGATCGAGGCGCGCACCGGAGGCGGCGCGACCGCACCGCAAGAAGCGGACAAGCCCGAAGCCTCCGCCACCGGCTTCCGGTATGCGGTGGCGCTCAACACGGCCAAGGCCGGGCAAAACCCGCCGTTCTTCATCGTGGCGGGCATGTTCGGCAACGTGCTGAACCTGCGCCATCTTGCGCTGCAGACCGAGGACCGTGCGGTTTACGGGTTGCAGGCGCGCGGGTTGATCGGCAACGAAACGCCGCATGAGACGATCGAGGCGGCGGCGGCGGATTACATCGGCGAAATCCTCGCCATCCAGCCCGAGGGCCCCTATCTGCTGGGCGGCTTCTCCGGCGGCGGCATCACCGCCTATGAAATCGCCCGGCAACTGGCGGCGCAGGGCAAGGAGGTGGCGCAGCTCATCCTGCTGGACACGCCGCTGCCGGTGCGCCCGTCGCTGAAACCCGCCGACAAGGCCCTGATCAAGCTGCAGGAAATCCGCCGCAAGGGGCCGGCCTATGCGCTGGAATGGGCCGCGAAACGCTGGCAGTGGGAAAAGACCAAGCGCGCCCGCAGAAACGAGTCCGGCCAGCCCGAACCGCAGGGCAGCTTCAACAACCGCCAGATCGAGATGGCGTTTCGCGGCGCGGTCGCCCGTTACGACCTCAAGCCCTGGGCGGGGCCGCTGACCCTGTTCCGCCCGCCGCTCGACCGGCACTGGAAGGTAACGGGCGGCAACTGGGTGAGCCGTGAGCGCGAGTATGTCTTCACCGACAACGCCTGGACCCCCTTCGCCCCGCGGCTGGAGGTGATCGAGGTGCCGGGCGACCATGACAGCATGGTGCTGATGCCCAATGTCAGCGCGCTCGCCAACCACATCAACCGCCTCATCCGCGAGAGCGGGCGGGACGACGGCCGCGCGCAGGCGTTGGCCACCAGAACCGCAGCAGAGTGACAGTCATGATTGATCCGAAGGTATTGACGATCATCCTCAACTACCGAACGCCGGAACTGACGCTTAAGGCGATCGAGGCCGCGCATCGCGAGATGGAGGGGATAGCGGGCGAGATTCTCGTCATCGACAACGGCTCTGGCGACGATTCGCCCGAGCTGCTTTCCGCCGCGATCGACGGGAACGGCTGGGCCAGATCGGGCCGCGTACGGTTCAAGCAGGCCGGGCGCAACGGCGGCTTCGGCGCGGGCAACAATTTCGGCATGCGTCTGGGCCTGTCGGACGACACGCAGCCGGATTTCTACTATATCCTCAATTCCGACGCCTTCCCGCAAAGCGGTGCCATCCGCAATCTGCTGTCTTACATGGTCGCCAACCGCAAGGTCGGCATCGCCGGCAGCACGATCAGGGGCATCGACGGGGCGCCGCACGAAACGGCATTTCGCTTCCCTTCGGTCGCCGGGGAGTTCGAGGGGGCGGTACGCACCGGCATCGTCTCGCGCCTGTTGCGCGACTCCATCGTGCCGCTGCCCATGCCCAAGGAAACCTGCAAGGTCGATTGGGTAGCCGGCGCCTCGGCGCTTCTGCGCCGCCGGATGCTGGACGAAATAGGCCTCTTCGACGAAACCTTCTTCCTCTACTACGAGGAAACCGACCTCTGTCTGCGGGCCGCCCGCGCCGGGTGGGAGACGCATTACCTCTGCAACAGCCTTGTGGTGCATGTGGGCTCGTCCTCGACGGGCATGAAGATCTGGCAACGTACGCCGCAATACTGGTTCGATTCGCGCCTGCATTACTTCACCAAGAACCACGGGCGCGGCTATGCCGCCCGGGCGACGCTGGCGCGCATCGCCGGCGCGGCGCTCTGGCGTCTGCGTGTGGCGGTGTCGAACAAGCCCCTGGGCGACCCGCCGCATTTCCTGCGCGACCTCACCGCCCATTTCATGCGCAGCCTGCTGGCCGACAAGGCCCGGACGGGCACCCCCATCACCGACCCCGTAGCGGAGGAAACCAAATGACCCGTTTCACCACCATCCTTATCGGCGACGAAACGCTTCTCATCGGTTGCGGTGACCAGCTTCTGGACAAGGGCCATGACATCCGGGCCGTCGTCAGCGGCAATGCTCAGGTCCGCGCCTGGGCGGAGGGGCGCGGCATCGCGGCGCATGAGGAAATGGCCGGGCTGCGTGCGGCGAAACCGACGGCGGACTGGCTCTTCAGCATCGCCAACCTGACGGTGATCCCCGACGATATCCTGGCGCTGGCAAAGAAGGGCGCGGTCAACTTCCATGACGGCCCGCTGCCGCGCTATGCCGGGCTCAACACGCCCGTCTGGGCGCTGTTGGCGGGCGAGGCGCGCCACGGCATCACCTGGCACCGGATGGAAGGTGGGGTTGACCGGGGCGCCATCCTTGTTACCCGCAGCTTCGACATCGCACACGACGAGACTGCCCATTCGCTCAACTCGAAATGCTATGCCGCCGGGCTCGACAGTTTCGGCGAGTTGCTGAACGGCATCGAAACCGACAGCCTTTCTTCCGCCCCGCAAAGCTTCGAGACGCGGCAGTATTTCGCCGGCAAGCGCCGGCCCGAGGCGGCCGGGGCACTCGATTTCGCCAAGCCGGCGGAGGACGTGGTACGGGGCGTGCGCGCGCTCGACTTCGCGGGCTACTGGAACCCGCTCGGCCTGCCGCGGCTGTCGGTGAGCGGGACTTGGGTCTTCGTCCGCAAGGCCGAGCCGATGACCGGCCCTCGCGATGCCGATGCGGTGCCGGGGCAGGTGCTGAAGCTTTCGGGTGACAGTGTGGCGGTGGCTGCGGCCGAGGGCGCGGTGGTGCTCTCCGGCCTTGCTTGGGCCGATGGCAGTGCGGCCGATCTGCGTGGGCGCCTTGCAGTGGGCGACGTGCTGCCCGCCCCGTCCGACACAGAGGCGCTGCGGAATGAGGCAGAGGCGCTGGCCTCCGACCAGGCCTTCTGGTGTGGGCGGCTGGCCGATCTGGCGCCGGCCGAGGTGCCGCTGGCCGCGCCCGCAGGCAAGGCAGCCGAGTACGAGGAGCGCAGCCTAGACCTGCCCAAGGGCATGCCTCGCGAAACCCTGCTCGCACTGCTGGGTGCCTGGGCGGCGCAAGGCGCCGGCCAGAACCTGTGCGACCTGGCTCTTGTACCGGAAGCGGGCGCCACCGACCGGATGACTGCCGCTTGGCGACCGCTGCGGGTGCTGGCAGACCCCGGCCTGACGCTGGCGCATGTCGTCGAAGCCCTTTCCGACGCGCTGAACACAACCTCGGCCCGCGCGGGCTTTGCCGACGACCTCGCCCTGCGCGACCCGGCCTTGGGCGGCCTTTCGCTGCCTGAGCTGGCGATCTGCGAGGGCGCGGCGCAAGGGCCCGATGTGCCCATCCGCGTTATGCCGGGGGAGGGTTGCTGCCGGCTGGCCTTCGACCGCACCCGCCTCGACGACGCGGCCATCGAGCTTTTGATGGGCCGCCTCTCCGCGATGCTGTCCCGTGCCGCCACGCCGAACCTCACCATGGCCGAACTTCTCACCCTGCCCGAGGCCGAGCGCGAGGTGCTGCTCGGTGCCTGGAACGCGACCCAAGCCGACTATGACCCGTGCATCACCATCCACCGCGCCTTCGAGGCGCAAGTGGCACGCACCCCCGAGGCCACGGCGCTGATCTTCGAGGATCAGGTCCTGAGCTATGCCGAACTGAACGCCCGCGCCAACCGCGTGGCCGCCGCATTGCAGGCCGCGGGCGTGGGCAAGGGTGTGAATGTGGGCCTCTGCCTACGCCGTTCGCCCGAGCTGCTGGTGGGCGCGCTGGCGATCCTGAAGGCGGGTGGCGCCTATGTGCCGCTCGACCCCGATCACCCGGCCGACCGGCTGGCCCATGTGCTGGAGGACAGCGCGGCCCACGTCGTGCTGGCCCACGGCCCGACCGGGGCGCTGCTGCCCGAAACCGGCGCAAGACTGGTGCGCATCGAGGAGGCCGAGGCCGGCCCCGAGGCGCAAGGCGATGTCGACGGGGGTGCCGGGCCCGACGATCTGGCCTATCTCATCTACACCTCCGGCTCGACCGGGCGGCCCAAGGGCGTGATGGTCGAACACCGCAACGTCGCCAACTTCTTCCGCGGCATGGACGATTGCGTCGATACCCGCGCGGGCGCCGTATGGCTGGCGGTGACCAGCATCTCCTTCGACATCTCGGTGCTGGAACTCTTCTATACGCTGGCACGCGGCTTCAAGGTGGTGATCAGCGGCGGCGAGACCCGCGCGGCGGTATCGAACGGTCCTATCGCCAATTCCGGCGGCCAGATGGATTTCTCGATCTACTTCTGGGGCAACGACGACGGGCCGGGGCCGAAGAAATACCAGCTTCTGCTGGATGCCGCGCGGTTCGCCGACGAGAACGGCTTCGCCGCCGTCTGGACGCCCGAGCGGCATTTCCACGCCTTTGGCGGCCCCTATCCCAACCCCTCCGTTTCGGGCGCGGCTGTGGCGGCGGTGACCGGCAATATCGCCGTGCGCGCGGGCAGCATCGTGGCCCCCCTGCACCATCCCGCCCGTATCGCCGAGGACTGGGCGGTGATCGACAACCTAACCAACGGCCGGGCGGGCCTGGGCTTTGCCTCGGGCTGGCATCCGGACGATTTCGTATTGCGCCCGGAAAACACGCCGCCCCACAACAAGGCGGCACTGTTCGACACGCTCGACAAGGTGCGCGCGCTCTGGCGCGGCGAGGCGGTGGAATTCCCCACCCAGAAAGGCGACATGCTGCCGGTCAAGACCCTGCCCCGCCCGGTATCAAAGGAAATCGAGGCCTGGGTCACCACCGCCGGCAACCCCGCCACCTGGCGCGAGGCGGGCGAGAACGGTGCCAATATCCTCACCCATCTTCTGGGCCAGACGATCGAGGAAGTGGCAGAGAAGATCACCATCT
>JAUIBJ010000271.1 GCA_030428025.1 Alphaproteobacteria bacterium | reverse complement strand
CATGATCTTCGACGAGCCGTCTCTGTCGGCGGACCTCAAGGAGGTGGGCTTCTCCGAAACCCGCCTCTGGGACTGGCGCGAGACCGAGCACGCGCATATGGACGACTACAGCCAGGCCTATATCCCGCATATGGACAAGGAGAACGGCACGCTGGTGTCGCTCAATATCGAAGCGGTGAAGTAAGGCAGGGGAGGTGCGCTGAAGCGCACCCTACGGCGCCCTGCTATTACCGCTGGCATGTCCTCAGGCGCCGCACTAACGTCGCGGCCATGACACGGGTCAGCGATCTCGACAGCCGGTATTCCTGGCGCCGCATGGTGATATCCCTGCTGTTTGCCTCTGTTGGCAATGTGGGGATCTGGGCGATCATCGTGGTGATGCCGGCCATGCAGGCCGAGTTCGGAGTCGACCGGGCGACGATCTCGATCCCCTATACCGCCACGATGATCGGGTTTGCCATCGGCAACGTGGTTCTGGGCCGGGTGATCGACCGCTACGGGGCCATGCGCACTCTGGTCGGGGCCTCCCTGGTGATGGGGGCGGCCACGGCCCTTGCGTCGCTAAGCCCCACCGTCTGGGTGTTGGTGGGGCTGCAGGTGGTGATCGGATTCGGGACGGCCTCGGGTTTCGGGCCGCTGGTGGCGGATGTCTCTCAATGGTTCCTCGGGCGCAGGGGTATCGCCGTAGCGATCGTGTCGAGTGGGAACTACCTCGCGGGGGCGGTCTGGCCGCTGCTTCTGGCGGGCGTCCTGGAAGAAGCGGGATGGCGGGCGGTCTATGTCGTGCTCGCGGTCATTATCGTGGCCCTGAACGTGCCGCTCGCGCTGCTGCTGCGCCGCAGGGTGACGATGGAAGACATGGCGCATGCGGACACGATCGCCAGTGCCCGCGCCAAACGGGCGGGCCTGTCGCCCTTTGCCATCATGATCCTGCTCGGCCTCGCCGGGGTGGCGTGCTGCGTGGCCATGGCAATGCCGCAGGTCCATATGGTGGCGCTCTGTACCGATCTGGGCTTCGGCGCGGCAATCGGCGGTCAGATCCTCGCTGTGATGCTGATTGCCGGCGCGGCCAGCCGGATCGTCTTTGGCCTGTTGGCCGATCGTCTGGGTGGCGTGGCGACGATCCTGATCAGTTCCGGCCTGCAGGCGCTTGCCTTGCTGTTATACCTGCCCGCCGGGGGGCTGGTATCGCTTTACGTTGTAAGCCTGGTCTTCGGCCTCTCGCAGGGCGGGATTGTGCCCAGCTATGCGCTGGTCGTGCGCGAATACATGCCAAGCCAAGAGGCGGGCAAGCGGGTCGGGTTCGTGATGATGTCCACGATCCTGGGCATGGCGCTGGGCGGCTGGATGTCGGGCTGGATCTATGACGTGACCGGCAACTACCAGATGGCCTTCGTCAACGGGATCCTCTGGAATTTCCTCAATATCGGAATCATGGTGCTGATCCTTCTGCGCACGCGGCCCCGCCGGCCGGCTGCGGTGCCGGCCTGAGCCCGCCCATCAGCCCTTTGGGGCGGCGTCTCGCGCGTCAGTCCTCATGCACGATGCGGATATGTTTTTCGCCCCGCGCCTCCGCAAGCGCCATTTGTTTTTGCCTCTCGCGAAAGCGGGCCTTGTCGGCTGCGGACGTCTCTGAAAAGCACTGGTGGCACGAAACGCCATGCTCGTACTCCCACCGTGTCTTGTCCTCTGGCAGGATCGGGCGGCGGCAGGCGAAGCAAAGCTCGTGCGGGCCTTCGCGCAGCCCGTGGCCCACGGAGACCCGCCCGTCGAAGACAAAGCATTCTCCCTGCCAGGCGCTCTTTTCCTCCGGCACCTCCTCGAGATATTTCAGGATGCCGCCCTTGAGGTGATAGACCTCTTCCACCCCTTGTCCCAGAAGGTAATTGGTGGATTTCTCGCAACGGATGCCGCCGGTGCAGAACATGGCGATCCGCTTGTTGTGAAACCTGTCCTTGTTGGCCTCCCACCAGGCGGGGAAGTCGCGGAAGCTTTCGGTCTTTGGGTCCACCGCCCCCTCGAAGCTTCCGATCGCCACCTCGTAGGCGTTGCGCGTGTCGATCACTGCCACATCCGGAGACCGGATCAGCTCGTTCCAGTCCTGCGGTTCGACATAGTGGCCGACGCGGGCCCGCGGATCGACATCGGGCTGGCCCATGGTGACGATTTCCTTCTTCAGCCGTACCTTCAGACGGCGGAAGGGCTGGGTTTCGCTGGCGCTTTCCTTCCAGTCCAGATTCACGCAGCCGGGCAGCGCGCGGATATGGGCCAGCACCGCGTCGACGCCCGCCCGCGGCCCGGCGATGGTGCCGTTGATGCCTTCGCGCGCCAGCAGGAGGGAACCCGAGATCCTCTCGCGTTCGCACAGAGCCAGCAGCGGCCCCTGGATGGCGGCGGGGTCATCGAAGCGTGTGAAGTGATAGAGCGCGGCGATGGTGTACATGGCCCGGTCCTCTACGCGAAAAGCCACGCCCCGGACAAGGGGCCGCATTGCCGCGCCGTTGACGGGGCGCAAGGGTCCGCCTACCTCTTTCAGAGTGTTGAAGGGACCGCCCATGACCCACGCGCTTATCGTGATCGACGTGCAAAACGATTTCTGCCCCGGCGGCGCGCTGGCCGTGCCCGACGGCGACGCGATCGTGCCCGGTATCAACGCCATCATGCGCGATTTCGATGCCGTGATCCTTACGCAGGACTGGCATCCGGCGGGCCATTCCTCCTTCGCTTCCAGCCATGAGGGCAAGGCGCCCTTCGACACCGTCGAAATGCCCTATGGCCCTCAGGTGCTCTGGCCCGACCACTGTGTGCAAGGCAGCCACGGTGCCGCCTTTCACGACCGGCTTGCCACCGATTCGGCCGATCTGGTGCTGCGTAAGGGGCACGATCCGGCGATCGACAGCTATTCGGCCTTTTTCGAGAACGACCAGGAAACCCCCACCGGCCTGCATGGCTATCTGCAACTGCGGGGGCTGGGCACGCTCACGCTCGTGGGACTCGCCACTGATTTCTGCGTCGGATTCTCGGCGGTCGACGCTGCCAGACTTGGCTATGACGTGACCGTACGGCAGGACCTGTGCCGGGGGATCGACCTCGACGGCTCGCTCGGTGCCGCGCTAGAGAGAATGGCGCAGGCGGGCGTGCAGATTGTCTGACGTCAAAGGGCTCGCACGCGAGATCGCCGCTTGCCGGCTTTGCGCCGCGCGGTTCGCCGAAACCGAAACCGCCCATGCCCCAAGGCCGGTGGTGTGGTTCCGACCGGGTGCGCGAATTCTGATCGCGGGGCAGGCGCCCGGGATGCGGGTGCACAAGTCCGGCAAGCCCTTCGACGACCCCTCGGGCGACCGGCTACGCGCCTGGCTGGGGCTTTCGCGCGAGGAATTCTATGACCTGTCCCGCGTCGCGGTGGTGCCGATGGCTTTCTGCTTTCCGGGCTACGACGCCAAGGGCTCGGACCTGCCGCCGCCGAAGATCTGTGGGCAGACGTGGCACGACCTGGTGATGGCCGAACTGAATACAGTGCGCTTGCGGGTGCTGGTGGGCGGCTATGCCCACCGCTATCATCTGGGGACGAAGACTGGCGTGACCGAAACGGTGCGGAATTGGCGGGCGCACGCGCCCGAGACCTTCGCCCTGCCGCATCCCTCGTGGCGCAACACCGGCTGGCTGAAGAAGAACACGTGGTTCGAGGCCGAGCTTCTGCCGGTGCTGCGGGCGCGGGTACAGGAGGTCTTGCATGACTGAGACGACCAGGCTCGACGCGGCCCATGCGGCGATGGAGGCTGTGCCGGAGGACGTAGCGGCGCGGCTGCGCTTTTACGAGCGGCTCGCGGCGTCGGAGCTTTTCCTGCTGCTGGAGGAGGAAGCGGCGGGGGCAACCGTCTCGCCGCGGTCCTTCGCGGTCGAGGGACAGAACTATGTGCTCGTTTTCGACCGGGAGGAACGGCTGGCGCGCTTCGCCGGCCGCGAGGCGCCCTATGCGGCGCTGTCAGGACGGGGCGTGGCGGAAATGCTGGCCGCGGAAGGGCTCGGGATGGGGCTAAACCTCGACGTGGCGCCCTCGGCCATGCTCCTGCCGTCGCCGGCGGTGGCCTGGCTTGCCGGGGTTCTGGAACCCGAGCCTGCAGAGGCGCAGGCCCGGCTGCGCGAACTGCACCCGCCACGCGGCCTGCCCGAGGGGCTTCTGACGGCGCTCGACGCGCGGCTGGCCAGCGCGGCAGGACTGGCCTCATCGGCTTATCTGGCCGGTGTCACCTACGAATCCGGCGAAAGAGGGCACATTCTGGGGGTGGTCGACGCGATGCCGGGGGCCGAAGCGGCGCTGGCGCGGGCGGTGTCGGACCTGTTGCAGCTGTCCGGGATTGAGGCGGCGGCGCTCGACGTGGCCTTCTTCGCCGGCGAAGACCCCATCTCGGCCCGGCTCGCCCGGGTAGGACTGAGATTCGACCTGCCGCAGCCCGAGACCCTGCCGAATTCGGCCGGCGCTGCGCCGGGGATGGACCCGGACACCCCACCGCGGTTGAGATAAGGCCTTCCGCGTATTGCACGCCCTTTCGGCCTCGACCAGCTTCGGGCCAAAGCCGATACCGGTTGGATTGCCGATTGACCGGGCCGGAACAGGCAGGGATAACGCTCTCATGTTACGGATATTCTTCACGCTTCTCACGCTCTGCCTGCCGCTGCCCCTGGTCGCGCAGGTCATGACCGTGCCGCCGGTGGACGAGGCGGAAGCAGACGAGAACTTCGCGGCCTATCGCGACCGGCTGCTCGAAGCGGTGGTTGCCCGCGACATCGAGGCGATCCTGTCTATGGCGTCCGACGACATCCGCCTCAGCTTCGGCGGCGTTTCGGGGCACGCGGCGCTGCGGGAATTCCTGACTGTCAGCCCCGAGAGCTTTCCCGAAAACCGCCGCTTCGAGGCGCCGGCGATGCGCGAACGCAACTGGGCCGATCTGGAAACCGTGCTGCGCATGGGCGGCGTGTTCGATGGGGACGGCCGTTTCGCCGCGCCCTATACCTGGTCCTACCAGCCGCCCGGTGACATGGATCCGTTCGAGGTGATGTTCGTCACCGGAACCGGCGTTGCCATGCGCGACCGGCCGATCCGGTTCGGTACGGCGCTGGGCTGGCTCGACCACGAGGTCGTGCGGTTGCTCAACTGGGTGAGCGGCACGTCTTACGTGGAAATCGAGCGTGGCGACGGCACGAAGGGCTTTGTTCACCGCGACTACCTTCGGGCGCTGGTCGATTACCGGGCGATTTTCGAGAAGCGCGGCGGAGACTGGAAGATGGTGACTTTCATCGCCGGCGACTGACACCGTTCGACCGGCCCTGCTTCTTTCTGGTCGGAGATACCCCGGGGGTTTGGGGGCAGCGCCCCCAAGGTCTCCGCCCGCTCGGCCCTGAAACCGTCCCCCGGACGGATTCCGCGACGGGCCTCACCCTGCGTGGCCTGAAGGAAAACGGGCCCGGTGCGCCAAAAGGCGCGCCTCTGGGTCAATAGCCCCGGTCGCGGTCCACCAGATAGAGCAGCGGCTCGCCCGCCTCGCTGCGGCGGATGTTCTCGGCGATCACCCGGGCCGCCGTCTCGGGCCGGGTTTCGGCCGCGATATGCGGGGTGACGGTGACGCGGGGATGGGCCCAGTAGGGGTGATCCTCCGGCAGTGGCTCTTCGCGAA
>JAUIBJ010000270.1 GCA_030428025.1 Alphaproteobacteria bacterium | reverse complement strand
GGGCCGCGATTACGGCATGGGCTCCAGCCGGGACTGGGCCGCGAAAGGCCCCAAACTTCTCGGGGTGCGTGCCGTGCTGGCGCAGGGGTACGAGCGTATCCATCGCGCCAACCTCATCGGCATGGGCATCCTGCCTTTGGCCTTTGCACCCGGCGACAGCGCCGAGGCGCTCGGCCTGACCGGGTTCGAGAGCTTCACCTTCCGCAACCTGCATGCGGCGGTGGGGCAGGGCGGTCCTGTCGAGGTGGAGGTCGATGGCGCGCCGCGCTTCGAGGTATATGTGGACATCGCGAACGAGGCCGAGCGCGCCCTGTTGCGCGCGGGCGGCATGTTCGCCGTGATGATGAGCAAGCTGGAGGCGGCGGCATGAGCCATGACCTGATCCTGAAGAACGGCGAGATCGTCTTTCCCGGCGAGGGTGTGCGGCGCGGCTCTGTCTGTGTCGATGGCGGCAGGATCTCCGACATCCTGCCACCGGACGTGATGTCTGACGCAAGGCGAGTGATCGACTGCACCGACCGGTTCATCATGCCGGGCCTCATCGACCCGCACACCCATATCGGCTTCGGCAACAAGGAGGCTGACTGGTTCACCGAAACGCGAACCGCGCTTCTGGGCGGGGTCACGGGCCTGTTCAGTTTCTGGCGCAGCGACGATCTGGGCGCCAGCACCGGTCCCTGGCGGGAGTCGGGCGAGGCCAGTGCGGCCACCGATTTCGGCTTCCATTTCGGTGTGACGTCCCGCCGCCACGTGGCCGAGCTCGGGGCGCTTTCGAAGCGCTTCGGCGTCACCTCCGTAAAGGTCTACCTCATGTACAAGGGGGCGACAGGCGCCGCCAAGGGCTTCACCGAGGTGGATGACGCGCTGCTCTTCGGCGCCCTGCAGGCAGGCGCGCGGATCCCCGGCGGGGTGGTGGGCGTGCATTGCGAGAATACCGAGGTGATCCCTGTCTTCCGCGAGCCGCTCAAGGCCGCTGGCCGCAACGACCTTAAGGCATGGGACGAGCAATCGCCCGGCTTTCTGGAAACCGAGAACGTCTTCCGCGTGGCCTTCTTCGGCGAGAAGGCGGGCTGTCCGGTCAACATCGTGCATATGTCGGCGGTGGAAAGCCTTGACTTGGTACGACGCCTGCGCCACCCCGGCCGCCCGCCCATCCATGTGGAAACCTGCATCCATTACCTGTCCCTGACCCGCGACAGCGATATCGGGTTTCTCGGCAAGGTGAACCCGCCGCTGCGCAGTCAGGCCGATGTGGACGGGCTCTGGGAGGGGGTACGCGAGGGCGCGATTTCGACCATCGGGTCCGATCACGTGCCGCGCAAGCGCGCCACCAAGGGGCCCGACATCTGGCAGGCGACGGCCGGGTTTCCCGGCATCGCGCAGATACTGCCGGTGATCATGCATGAGGGCTGGAACAAGCGCGAGGTGCCGATCGAGACGCTGGCGGCGGCGACCTCGCGCAATGTGGCAGAGCTTTATTCGGTGCCCGGCAAGGGTCGCATCGCCGCAGGGTTCGACGCCGATTTCGCCATTCTCGACCCCGAGGGCGAAACCGCCGTGGTACCGGAGAACTACCCCTCGCATTCCGATTATTCGCCTTACGAGGGCATGCGGTTCCGCGGCAGGGTGACCCACACGATCCTGCGCGGCGACGTGCTTGTGGAGGAGGGCGCGCTTGTGCCCGATATTGATGCGCCCGGCCGCTACCTGTTCCGTGCGCCCTGAAGCCCCGTGAAAAGGACAGACGATGAACACACGCATCTGGGACAAGTTCCTCACCGAGCATGACAAGGAAATCTACCGCCTCGCCGGGTATGGCAAGCGCGCGGGCTTCGGCACCCGTCCGGCGCTCTTCATCATCGACGTGCAGTACAATTTCTGCGGCGACGCGCCGGGGCAGGACCATGCCGAGGGCGTGAAGCAATACCGCACCCATTGCGGCCCCGCAGGCTGGGATGCGGTGCCGCATATCGAGCGGCTGATGCATATCGCCCGCGAAAAGGACATTCCGATCTTCTACACCCAGTCCGAGCGCCGCCCCGACATGATCGACAGCGGCGTGCAGACGGGCAAGAGCCATCGCGGGCAGGAGAAGACCTCGATCGAGGGCACCCATGCCACGCAGACGGTGGCGCCGCTCGCGCCGCGCCCGCAGGATATACTGATCGGCAAACGCAAGCCCTCGGCCTTTTTCGGGACGCTCTTCATGAGCCACCTGAATTTCCTCGATGTCGATACGCTCATCCTTACGGGCTGCACCTCCTCGGGTTGTCTGCGAGCCACGACCGTCGATGCCTATTCCTACAATTTCAAGACGGTGATCCCCGAGGAAACGGCTTTCGACCGGTTCGAGGCGAGCCACGCGATGAGCCTTTTCGACCTCAACTGCAAATATGCCGACGTGATCCCCACGGACGAGGTCGCCGCCTATCTAGACAGCCTGCCCGGGCGCGAGGGGTGACAGGGGGAAGGATGCTTCTTGCGGTAAAATGTTAACACTAATGAGAGAAAGCGCACGAGTTCAGGGCAACCTAGGGCACAGGGAGGGTTCTGCTTGTGCCTTTCCGGGGTTGTCACCTAAAAGTGTTGACAGTTTTTTGCCGGATGATAGGGTTTCGACGGAAGGGGGCGCAGGGTGGTGATGGACAAGGCCAGGCAAGACGTCATCGTGGTCGGCGCAGGCCCTGTGGGGCTCACGCTGGCGCTGCAACTCTTGCGGGGCGGGCAGGAGGTGACTGTCCTGGAAAAGCGCACCTCGGTCAATCTTCAGTCCAAGGCCTCTACGTTCCATGCCTCCACCCTCGACCTGCTGGAAACGCTCGGCCTTCTCGACGCCATGCGCGCGGGCGGGGTGCAGATCGACCGGGCCCAGCACCGGTCGGGCGAGGGCGAGGTGCTGGCGGAGTTCGATTTCAGCGCGCTCAGGCCCCATGTGCGCAACCCGTTTCGTCTGCATTTCGAGCAGGGGCAACTCAGCCTGCTGCTGGCCGACGCAGTCGAGGCCGAAGGTGGCCGGCTCATGTTCGGTGCGGGCGTCGCTTCCGTCCGCCAGCACTCCGATCACGTGCAGGTGGTGCTGGAAAGCGGCGAGGAGCTCAAGGCGGCGCTGGCCTTCGGCTGCGACGGCGCGCAATCGGCCGTACGCGAGAGCCTGCGCATCGGCTATGTCGAAAAGCCCTACCCCGGCATGGTGCTGCGCCTTTATGCCGTTCTCGACATGCGCAGCCTGCTGCCAGGACTGGGCGGCATCGCCTATGTCTATACGGACGGCGGCGCGTGCAGCCTGCTGGAAATGCCCGATTGCTGGCGGGTCATCCTGCGCGTACCCGATGATGTGCCGGAACCAGAGGCCGTGACCGACACCTGGGTTACGTCCAGACTGGCGGGGCTTCTTCCGGCCTCCGAGGTGCTGCCGGCCATCCGTGGGCGCGATGTCTACCGCGCCCGCCGCCGCCGCGCGCTGTCGGCCGGGGGTGGCCGGGTGTTTCTTGCGGGGGACGCGCTGCACCTGACCAACACCAAGGGCGGCATGAACATGAACGCCGGCATCCACGATGCCTTCGCCTTCGCCCCCGCCGCGCTAGCCGCGCTCGAAGATGGCGATCTTACCCCGCTGGAGCAGGCCGCGTGGACGCGCGAACGCATCACCCGGCAGATGCTGATCCCGCGCACCGACGAGAATGTCGGCACGGGGCTTGCCCGCGCGCGCGCCATCGGAGACCTTGCCAAGAGCCCCTGTGCGGCGGAGGCTTATCTTGTCAAACAGGCGATGCTCGACATGCTCGGCGGTATACCCGCGGGCCTTGTGGGACCGAAAGGAGCGCAACATGGCTGACATCAACGCCAGATGCCGTATCGGGGTGATCGTGCCGCCCGCCAACCCGGCGGTCGAGCCGGAGATGCGCCTTCTGCTGCCGCTCGATGCGGCGGTGCATCACGCCCGCCTGCCGGTCTTTCGCGACACCACACTCTACGAGCGGAACGATCTTTATCTCAAGGCCTATCCCGACACCGTGCAGGCCTTCGGGTCGCTCGCGCTCGACGCCTGCACGATCGCGATGACGGGCTCTTCCTACAGCCTGCTGCCCGAGGGCGATGCGCAGATGTGCGCCCGGCTGTCCGGCCAGTTGCGTGCGCCGGTGGTCACCGCAAGCGTTGCGATCCTGCTGGTGCTGCGCGCGCTCGGGGCCGGTCGGGTGGCCATGGTGTCCCCTTATCCGAAAGAGCTTACGGCCAAGGCCCGTACCTATTGGGAGACGGCGGGCTTTGCCGTCTGCGAGCAATTCTCCATCTCCAGGGAGTTCCGTGCCTACGAACTCACCCCCGACGATATCCAGGCCGCCGCTGCCGAAATCGACCCCGGCAAGGTGGAGGCCACAATCATCTCCGGCACCGGCGCGAACACGCTCGCGGTGTTGCCCGCACTCAATTCCGGTACGCCCTCGCCCTTTCTGCCGTCGAACCTCTGTTCGGCGCTGGTGATGAGCGCGCTCTCGCAGCTTCCGGCCTCGCCCGCCCTGCGCGCGGCCCTGCCGGAGCATGCCTCGCAATTCGAGGCGATCTTCGCCCATATCCGCGGTGCGGTTGCGGATATGGGTGCCAGCGCACCGGCCGCGCCGGCCGTTGCCACGTCATAAGAGCAGACAATAAAGGCCAACCCAAACCCACTGGAGGTATGAAATGAAAAAGAATATCAGTACTTTGATAGCAGCCGGGGCGATGGCATTCGCACTGCCCGCCGAGGGCATCGCCCGCGATCTCACCATCGTGGGATTCGGCGGTGGCTATCAGGACAGCGCCCGCGAGCATCTCTTCGAGGCCTACGAGGCCGCCACCGGCACCGCCGTCAGCGACGATGTCTATAACGGCGAGATGGCCAAGATCTACGGCATGGTCGAAACCGGCAACGTCACTTACGACATCATCATGGTCGAGGCGCCCGAGCTGGTGCGCGGCTGCGAGGATGGCGTCTTTGCACCCATCGACTACGACGTGATCAGCGCCGACAAGTTCATCAGCGGTGCCACCCACGAATGCGGCGTCGGCGGCACCGGCTGGGGGGCTGCGATGTTCTTCGACAAGGCGCGTCACCCCGATGGCCCGTCCAACTTCGAGGAGTTCTGGGACGTCGAGGCCTTCCCCGGCATGCGCGCCATGCGCACCGGTCCCAAAATGACGCTGGAAGCCGCGCTGATGGCCGACGGCGTGGCCAAGGCCGATGTCTATGACGTGCTTTCGACCGACGAGGGCGTCGATCGCGCCTTTGCCAAGCTCGACGAGATCCGCGACAACATGATCTGGTGGAAATCCGGCGCCCAGCCGCTCCAGCTTATCGGCAGCGGCGAGGTCGATTTCGCCTTCGGCTATACCGGCCGGATCATCCGCGCCAACAACGAAGGGGCGGATTACCAGCTCAACTGGAACACGCTGCTCTACTCGATCGACTACTGGGCCGTCGTTGCCGGCTCGCCGATGATGGACGAGGCGATGAAGATGATCGACTGGATCACCAGTTCCGAGCCGCTGCGCGCGCAGGCCGCCGTCTGGCCGATCTCGCCGGCCAACAAGGAAGTGAACGCCGATCCGGCCCTGCAGGAAGCCAATCCCGGCATGGTGCTGAACCATTCCGACGAGGGGCTCTTCATCTCTACCGAGTTCTGGATCGAACACGGCGACGAGCTTGAA
>JAUIBJ010000269.1 GCA_030428025.1 Alphaproteobacteria bacterium | reverse complement strand
CTTCGGTGCCGTCCGGGCTCAGTGCCTCGGCGATCACCACGCAGGCGTCATTGCCCGACAACACGATGATGCCGCGCAACAGATCCTCGACGCGCACCTTGTCCTGGGTGTTCAGGAACATGGTCGAACCCTTGTAGCTCATTGCGTGGGTTGACACCGGCAGCGTTTCATCCAGTGTCAGCCGCCCCTCGCGCAGCGCCTCGAAGGCGACATAGAGCGTCATCAGCTTGGACATCGATGCCGGCGGCAGCGGCTCGTCGGCGTTCTTGGACAGCAGCACCGTGCCGGTCCCGACGTCCAGAACATAGGCCGCGCGGGCCGATGTATCAAAGGCCAGTGCCGTCAGCGGCGTCAGCGCGATCAGGGCTGCGGTCAGCCCGGACCGGACTATCGTCATTATCATCATTCCGTCTCCTGCGCGGTTGCAACGGTGGTGGCAGTGCCTGTCAGACCGGCCCAGAACCGGGTCAGTCCGCCGGGTTGAGCCTCTGCCGCCTCTGCGGTTTCGGTGGCCCCGGCTTCCTCCGCCGGTTTGGAGTCGCCCGTGGCCGGCGTGTCCTCGGGCGCGGGGCGCAATGCGGTTACGCTCAGTTCCACCGGTGCGCCGGCCAACATGCCCAGCTCGGCCGCCGCCTCGGACGACACCTGGATACGCGGCCCCGGCATGGCACGTTCACGGCGGAACAGCGCCCCTATCACCGACTGGCCGTTGGCGGCATTGCGGATCAGCACCTTTTCCGGGTCTGTCACATCCGGGTGCGCCACCCAGATGCCGCCCAGCGAAGGCCGCCCGTCCCAAAGACCGGCTTCGGTCGCCTGAAACACCTCCGGCGCCGCGACATCACCCGCCGGCACCCCCTCAGCACGGTTGGTGCCTCCGTCACCCGGCCCGATGCCCTGCGCACAGCCCGCCAATGCGATGACCGCAGCCAACCCGAACGCCTGATGAGCCCGTCCGCAGAGTTTCAGAATTCGTCCCATGCCCGTTTCCCGCCTGCTCCGGCACACTGGTCTTTCGCCGCTCTCGTGTACCTGCGCGCGAGCATAGCGCGCGCGCCATGCAGTGAAAAGCCCGCGCTACCGCGATCACATCCGGCGCGGAGATATGAAAACCGCTTGTTTCCCCGGCCCCCCGCGCCTAAATCTCGCGCGCATTGGTATGCGGTTTCCCTTGGGTCTCTTCGAGATCCGGCGGGACCGGATCCGACGGAAGCGTGGCCGAGCGGTTGAAGGCACTGGTCTTGAAAACCAGCAAACCTGAAAGGGTTTCGTGGGTTCGAATCCCACCGCTTCCGCCACAGGTTTTTCGCGAATCGAAACGCCAACACCACCTGGAACAAGGTGCTGGGCGGCAGTTGTTTCGAAGGAACGACGAGAGCTTGGCGAGTTCACATTTCATCCTGCCAGGCCCGCCATCTGGATCGGAAATCATTGTATAGTTTGTTGAGGTGCCGCCTCAGCGCCAGCCAAGCGCCGGGGCCACATGGGTCAGGATGCTTTCCATCACATGGACGTTGTAGTCGACCCCAAGCATGTTCGGGACCGTCAGGAGCAGCGTATCGGCCTCTGCAATCGCCTCGTCCATTTTCAGTTCATCGACCAGCCGATCCGGCTCGGCGGCGTATCCACGACCGAAGATACCGCGGAAATTGTCTATGTGACCGATCTGGTCGCTTTCGTTGCCGCGGCCGAAATACATCCGGTCCATGTCATTCATCAGTGCAAAGATCGACCTGCTGACCGACACGCGCGGCTCGTGATCGTGTCCCGCCTCCTTCCAGGCGTCTCGGAAGGCGCGGATCTGCTTCGCTTGCTGCACATGGAACGGCTCGCCCGTTTCATCGACCTTGAGGGTGGAGCTCTGAAGGTTCATTCCCATCTGTGCCGCCCACACCGCGGTCGCGTCCGAGGCCGAACCCCACCAGATGCGATTTCGCAGTCCCGGCGAATGCGGTTCGAGCCGCAGCAGGCCCGGCGGGTTCGGAAACATCGGGCGCGGGTTGGGCTGGGCAAAGCCTTCCCCATCCAGATGCTTCAGGAAGACTTCAGCGTGGCGCCGTGCCATGTCCGCTGCATCCTCGCCTTCGCCCGGTGCATAGCCGAAATGGCGCCAGCCGTCGATCACCTGCTCGGGCGAGCCGCGACTGATGCCGAGTTGCAGCCGGCCGCCGGAGATCAGGTCGGCCGCGCCGGCATCCTCGATCATGTAGAGCGGGTTTTCATAACGCATGTCGATGACGCCGGTGCCGATCTCGATCTTCGACGTCCGCGCACCCACCGCGGCCAGCAGCGGAAAGGGTGACGCCAGCTGCCGCGCGAAATGGTGTACGCGGAAATACGCCCCGTCGATGCCCAGCTCTTCGGCCGCCACCGCCAGTTCGATGGATTGCCTCAGGGTCTCGCCGGCACTCCGGAGGGGCGAGCCGGGCTCGGTGTTCCAATGCCCGAAGGACAGAAAGCCAATCTTCTTCATCGCACGTCCCCAAATGACAAAAGCGCCGTTGCGCTTCTCTGATCAGATAGGCCGATCGACCTGCAGAACCAATCCGCGGTGCCGCGCAACACATGTTGGCCTTTGCGCAGAAGGTGATCGCCATGAAGTCGAGAGCGTGTGATTGGCGGGTCTACAGCGCCCATGATCGCGGTGAACCGCCCCCGACGTTTCGCTATCGCGTTGGATCCGCACAGTGAGCCGCGAACCTGCGACTATCTTGCAAGGCGACGTCGGATCTTCCTTTTTCCAAACGTAGCCACGGGCCAACTCGGTGGGAGAGCGTCAGCCAAGGTTTTTGGGGCTCTGGCAGAAACTGGCTTTTTCCGGCGTGCCACTGCGCAGTATCGATCCTGTGCCATAGGGGAATGGACCGAAAAATGACCGACCGCAAGACGAGCCGGGACGAACCTGCGCACAGCGAAACGCTACAGAAATCAGCGCCAGATGCCACGGCCACTGGCCGGGACGAATGGCCCCATGACCGCTACGGCCCCGCCCGGATCGCGGTCGCGCCCAAGGGCCGGGGCAAGATCTTCTGTACCGGGACGGTCGATTGGCTCCTCGGCCTGAAATGGCGTGACCGGGCAACAGAGCGGATCACCTGCAACGTTCTCGACCGGCACACCGCCTGAGCGCGGCGCGTCCACCCACCCGAGCCCGGCGGCAACGGCCGCCCCTCACTGCAAAGGCGAACACCATGGCAAGTTACGAAAAGACCCGCCGCGAATTTCTGGAGGCTGCGGCGGCGAGCGCCGGAGCGCTGGCCATGTCGGCGGGTTTCCTGAGCGCGTCTCGCGCCAGCGCCCAGACTAGCGGCGGGACCGTGATGACCGTGCGCGGGGCGGTCCCGGCGGCGGAGCTCGGGTTCACGCTCATGCACGAGCATGTCTATGTCGATTTCTCGGGCTATTACGAGGAGACGAGCCCGCTCTACGACAAGATCGACAAGGATCTCTATTTCGCCGTCGATCCGCTCAAGCCGGTGGCGATGGAGGATCTGGGCTATCTCAACATGGGCGGCTTCGCGTTGAGCCGGGACGCCTGGAGTCTCGCTGAACGGGACCTGATGTTGAAGGAGTTGCAGTATTTCCGCCAGGCGCAGGGCAATTCGATTCTGGAAGTCTCGCCCTGGGGCAAGCAACTGCGGCCCGATTTCCACGAGACCCTGCGTGGGTTGAGCGAAGAAACCGGCGTGCATATCGTCTGCTCGACCGGCCTCTACGGGGGCGACGCGCATTTCTGGCCCGACGAGGCGCTGGAGATGAGCGAGGCGGAGCTGACGCGCACCTTCGTCGGCCATGCCGACAAAGGTTTCGGCGAAACCGGCATCCGGGCCGGACACCTCAAGACGGCGCCGAACGCCTGGGGAGAGAACGAGCACCGCGCCGCCCGCGCCTGCATCGCTGCGCAGAAGGAAACCGGGCTGCTCTATACGATTCACCATGGCGCAAACATGGACCAGGCGCAGGCGACAGAGATCCATGCCAACCTGATCGAATGGGGCGGCCAGCCCGAGCGCACGGTGCTGGCCCATATCCAGAAATATCTGGTTAACTACGACCTGAAGACGTTGGTGACGGACCCGGGCAGCCGGATCGTGGCCGATATCGACTTCTACAAGGGGATGCTGGACCGCGGCTACATCCTCAGCTTCGACACGTTCAGCACGAACAGCGGCGCAGAGATCTTTGAGTTTCTTCTGGATGACGGGACGCCGAATGCCTTCGAGGGCGCCAATGGCGACAACGATGCCGAGATGCTGGCGATGATCTACTATCTGATCGGCGAAGGCTACGAGAAGCAGATCGTGGTCAGCCAGGACTGCTATTCCAAGGTTCATCTGCGCAGCTATGGCGGGCACGGCTATACACGCGTCGCCAGTTTTGCCCTGCCGCTTCTGCGCAATGTCGGGGTGAGCGAAGAGACGCTCGCGCAACTGGTCGTCGGCAATCCCGCGCGGATGCTTGTGCCGGCGTGACGAAGTGGCGGGC
Organism: Alphaproteobacteria bacterium; assembly: GCA_030428025.1. GTDB lineage: Bacteria > Pseudomonadota > Alphaproteobacteria > Rhodobacterales > Rhodobacteraceae > Roseovarius. The sequence continues at coordinate 1,231 of JAUIBJ010000269.1, read as the reverse complement.
CGCTGCGCTGCTGCGGCGGGCTTCGATGACGATCTGGCAGTTAATGGCCATTTCCGGCGCCGGTTGCAGGTCAGGTAACAGGCAACGCGTGCCTAAATGGAGCGAAGCGAGCAGATGACTGAGAAAACCGTAAATCAGGGCACCCCGACGCAGAGCCGAACGCAGAGGAAAGTGGAAACTGCGGCAGAGGGGATGGGCCCGGTCGATCGTCGCGCATTCCTGGGTGCGACGGGTGCGGCCGCCGCAACGCTCGCCGCCTTGCGCGCGCACCCCGCGCTTGCCGCAGTGCTGTCCGGCGCCGCCGTGATCGAGGGCTACACCAACGGGTTGAGCTTTGCCGCTGGCGAAACCGTCTCGTTCCACGTTTCGACAAACGCTCCGCGCTATTCGGTGCGCATCGTGCGCAGCGGCGTCACCGAAGAGATCGTCTGGGAGCGTGGCGGGATCGAGGGTGCGGAATTCCCGGTTCCGGACCGGGCCTGGGAAACCGGTGCCGGCTGGCCCGCCGCCTTCGATCTGGAGATCCCGGATGACTGGACCAGCGGTTACTACATCGTGACCTTCATGACCGAGGGCGTGCCTGGGCACCGAGACGAGTGGCATCATTTCTTTGTCGTGCGCGGCAGCGATGCGCGACCGAACAAGGCGGCGCTGCTGATCCCGACATCGACGCTGCACGCTTACAACAATTGGGGCGGCAGCAACCTCTACGAAGGCGGGCACAAGGTCAGCGTTCTGCGGCCGATCACCCGCGGTTTCATCCGCAAGCCGGACATAGTCAATTCGCGCGTCGCCGATATCGGCGAACCGAACGATGGCTTTGCGGCCGATGTGTTCGAATATCTCGAAAAACACGGTTTCCCGATGTGGGTGGGCGCGGCGGGCTGGGCCTCCTACGAGCAGCCCTTCGTGCAATGGGCCGAGGGCGAAGGCTATGCCTTCGACTACATCACCAGCGAGGATCTCGAATATCGCCCCGAGATTCTGGAACGTTACGATCTGGTCGTCAGCGTCGGTCACGACGAATACTGATCCTGGAATATGCGCGACGCGGTGGAAGACCGGATCGAGGCCGGGATGAACATGGCGTTCTTCGTCGGCAACTCCGTCTATTGGCAGGTTCGGTGGGAGGACGAGGGCGCCACCATGGTCTGCTACAAATACGACGAAGCGGACGATCCGGTGCACGGTACGGATCAGGGGCATCTGCAAACAACCATCTGGTCCGCGA
>JAUIBJ010000268.1 GCA_030428025.1 Alphaproteobacteria bacterium | reverse complement strand
CTATGATTTCGCCGAGCCGGGGGTGATCTTCATCGACCGGATCAACGCCGCCAACAATCTGGGCTATTGCGAAACCATCGCGGCGACCAATCCCTGCGGTGAACAGCCCCTGCCGCCCTATGGCGCCTGCCTTCTGGGTTCGATCAACCTCGCGCGGCTGGTGCGGAAGCCCTTCGAGCGCGGGGCCGGGATCGATGAGACGGAGCTCGACGAGTTGGTCGCGAAGGCCGTGCGGATGATGGACAACGTCGTCGACGTGTCGGAATTCCCGCTGGAGGCCCAGCGGCAGGAGGCGCAGGCCAAGCGGCGGATCGGGCTGGGCGTGACCGGGCTGGCGGATGCGCTTCTGATGATGGGGCTGCGCTATGGCTCGGAAGAGGCGGCGGCGCAGACCGGGGAATGGCTGCACCGGATCGCGCGGGCGGCCTATCTGGCCTCGGTGGAACTCGCGCGCGAGAAGGGGCCGTTTCCGCTTTTCGACGCCGAGGCCTTTCTCGCCAGCGGCACCATGCAGGGGATGGATGAGGATGTGCGCGAGGCGGTGCGCGAACATGGCATCCGCAACGCCCTGCTGACCTCCATCGCGCCCACCGGCACGATCAGCCTCTACGCCGGTAATGTCTCGTCGGGGATCGAGCCGGTCTTCGCCTATGCCTATTCCCGCAAGGTGCTGCAGAAGGACGGCTCGCGCACCGAGGAGGAGGTGCAGGACTACGCCTATGCCCTTTGGCGTGAGAAATTCGGCGAGGCAGAACTGCCCGGGCATTTCGTCAACGCCCAGATGCTGGCGCCGGGGGATCATGTGCGCATGCAGTCGGCGGCACAGCGCTGGGTGGATTCCAGCATCTCGAAAACGATCAACGTGCCCGAGGAGATCGGCTTTGCCGAGTTCAAGGATGTCTACATGCAGGCCTATGAGACGGGGTGCAAGGGCTGTACGACCTACCGGCCCAACGAGGTGACCGGCGCCGTTCTGAGCGTCTCCGAGGCCGCCGACAAATTGCCGGGCGAGAGACCGGCGCAGGATGGCGGGGTGCCGGCGGAAGGCGGCGATGTGGTTTATATGTCCGAGCCGCTCGACCGGCCGACGGAACTGGAGGGCGCCACCTACAAGCTCAAATGGCCCGACAGCAGCCACGCGATCTATCTGACCGTGAACGACATCGTGCTGAACGGCCACCGCCGCCCCTTCGAGGTATTCATCAATTCCAAGAACATGGAGCATTTCGCCTGGACCGTTGCACTGACGCGGATGATCTCGGCGGTGTTCCGGCGTGGCGGCGACGTGTCTTTCGTGGTCGAGGAACTCAAGGCCGTGTTCGACCCCCGCGGCGGGGCCTGGATGAACGGCAAATACATCCCCTCGATCCTCGCCGCCATCGGCGGTGTGCTGGAGCAGCACATGATCCGCATCGGCTTTCTCGCCGGCGAGGGGCTGGGCCTGAAAAGTGACCCGACGGCACAGGTGGTCAACCTCGACGCCCCGCGCGGCCCGGCCTGTCCGGCCTGCGGCCAGTACGACATGCGCATGGTGGAGGGCTGCATGACCTGTGCCGACTGTGGCTATTCGAAATGCGGCTAGAGGCGGGGCCGGGCCTTTCTCACGGCGCGGTCCAGCCCGCGAAGATCAGCGGTGCGAGCAGGGAACTGAGGCCGACGGCCACGACAATGCCGATCAGGTCAAGCCAGACTCCTGCCCGAAGCATGGTCGCTCGCGTCACCGACGGGTAGGTGAAGACGATGGCGTTGGGCGGCGTCGCCACCGGCAGCATGAATCCGATCGAGGCGGCCAGCGCCACCGGAAGCACGAAGAGCACCGGATCGCTCTCCAGAGCGATGGCCGCGGCGCCCGCGATGGGAATGAAGATCGCGGCCATCGCCGTGTTGCTGGCCAGTTCACCCACATAAACGATCATCGCGGCCATCGCCAGCAGCAGGGCGAAGCGGGGAAGGGCATGCAGCAGCCGGCTCTGCGCGCCGATCCAGTCGGCCAGCCCCGAGCCTTCGAGAATCCCGGCCAGCGCAAGCCCCCCGCCGAAGAGCAGAAGGACATCCCAGCGGACGCCCGCCGCCGTGCCCCAGTCCAGTAGCCGGCTGCCATCTCCGGCGGGCAGCAGGAACAGTGCCACGCCGGCCAGCATGGCGATCCCGGCATCGGTCAGCCCCAGCCCCGGAAAGGCGCCCTCCAGCGCGGGCCTGACGATCCAGGCGGCGGCCGTCAGCGTGGCGAGGACGGCCACGCGCCTCTCGGCCCGGCCCATGGGCGGCAGGCCGTGCCCGAAAGCCGTGGTCAGCGGCGTGCCCGGCACGCCAGGTGTCACCCGTGCCAGAAGCGCCCAGGCCACGGCCAGCAGGATCAGTGCCACGGGCATGCCGAACATGGCCCATTCCGCGAATCCGATCTGCAGCCCGTATGTGTCGCTCAGATAGGCCGCGAGGATCGCATTGGGCGGCGTCCCGATGAGCGAACCCATCCCGCCGATGGTGGCGGCGAAGGCCACGCCGAGCATCAGCGCCGCCGCAAAGCGCGAGGTTTCGTTCTGCGAGCCGGCGATGGCCCCTGCGATGGGTGCCACCACCATGGCCGAGGCGGTGTTGCTGACCCAGAGGCTGAGAAAGGCGGTGGTCGTCATGATTGCCGCCAGAACCCGGCGCGGGTCGTCCCCGGCCCGGGCCAGAAGGCCGTAGGCGATGCGAAGGTGCAGCCCGCAGCGTTCGATGGCCTTGGCCAGAAGGAAACCGCCGAGAAAGAGGATGATCAGCGGATGGCTGTAGCTTGTCGCGACCTCGCTCAGCGGGGCCAGGCCAAGAAGCGGCGCCAGCGCCAGCGGCAGAAGCGCGGTGGCCGCCAGTGGCAGCGCCTCCGTAAGCCACCAGAGGGCCATCGTCAGCGCAAGACCCGAGGCGCGCCAGGCCGTATCGGGCAGGCCCTCGGGCGCGGGCAGCAGCAGCGGAACGGCGATGAAAAACGCCCCCGCAACAAGGGATATGTCCCGGCGGGTCATGCCGACCGCACCCCGGCCGGAAGGGCAATGGCGGAAGTGGAGATCATTGGTGTCTCATGGCGGCGGGCGGGCATCCTTCGCGGTCTGGTTGGGGGCGGTGCGCGCGCCAATGCTGGACCGATCCTCGCACCGACTCAACCACCGCTTCCGGATTTTGCGATGCTTGCGCCTTGCCGTCCTTGATCGAGGCCAAAACCGCAGCTCTCCCATGTCCACGCCCGGCCTTGCGCATTGACGCCCCCCTTCCCCCATTTCAAACTGGGGCTGAGAGCCGCGAGAAGAAAGTGGGTGCGATGACACAAGACGATCCCGCCGTGCCGGCGACCGGAACAGACAGCCCCTCCATGCTCGACAAGGCGCGGAAAAACCTGCATCGGGCCTGCGAGCATCTCAACATCCATCCCGATGTCATCGAAGAGCTGAAATGGCCCCGCGAAACCCTGTCGGCGACGCTGCTGATACGGATGGATGACGGCAGCCGCCGCGCCTTCAAGTCCTGGCGCTGCCGCTACAACGACCGGCGCGGGCCCACGAAAGGCGGCGTGCGGTTTCATCCCAATGTCCGCCTGAGCGAGATCGAGACCCTTGCCTTCTGGATGACCTTCAAATGCGCCGTGGCCGACCTGCCCTTCGGGGGCGGCAAGGGCGGGGTCAGCGTGGACGTGAAGGCCCTGTCGCGCACCGAGCTCGAACGTCTCAGCCGCACCTATATCGAGGCCTTCGCCCCTTTTATCGGCCCCGACCGGGACATTCTGGCGCCCGATCTCTACACCAACGGCATCGTGATCGCCTGGATGGCCGACGAATACAGCTCGATCTCGGGACAGCCGTCGCCCACCGCGATCACCGGCAAGCCGGTCGCCTTCGGCGGCACCGCCGGCCGCAAGGATGCCACCGCCCGCGGCGGGTATTTCGCCCTGCGCCATCTCGAAAAGTCGCTGGAGATCGACCCCGACAAGGCGACGGTGGCAATCCAGGGTTTCGGCAATGTCGGCTATCACTGCGCCAAGCTTCTGCATGCCGACGGCTATCGGATCGTGGGCATCAGCGATTCCAGCGGCGGCATTCATGATTCCGACGGGTTCGACCCGCTGGCGGTGATGGAGCACAAACACAAGACCGGCAGCGTTCTGGGCGCCAAGGGACACGGCAAGACCCGCGAGATCGCCGGGGCCGAGGTGCTGACGCTCGACTGCGACGTGCTGGTGCCGGCGGCGCTCGAAGGACAGATCACCGCTGCGAACTGGGCCGATATCAAGGCGCGGGTCATTCTGGAGCTTGCCAACGGGCCGGTAGGCCATCAGGCCGATCTCGAACTGACGAAAAAGGGGCACGTCATCATCCCCGACATCCTGGCCAATTCCGGCGGCGTGATCGTGTCGCATCTGGAATGGGTCCAGAACCGCTCTGGCTATTACTGGGACAATTCGCGCGTGCGTGAACATCTCAAGACGACGATGGACCGCGAGACGCAGGCCGTCTGGATGCAGCAGACCGAACTTGGCGTGTCGATGCGCGAGGCCGCCTATATCCACGCCCTGCGCCGCATCGCCGAGGCGGTCGAGGCACGTGGAACCGAGGCCTATTTCGAAGGCGGGTGATCGGCGCGGCCCGTCCGGTCTGCCCGGGCCGGCGCCGCCCCCCAGACCGTGCGCCGGGCCGCCGCAAGCGAGAAGGCCATTGACTGTGCGCGGAATGCGACGATCATGACGGCATGACCCGACTGGCAAGAGAAGGTCGCACTGTCCCGGCGGCGGGTACAGAGCGCGAGACAACCTTTCACGTCGTGTTCTTCGTCGTTCCCGGGTTTTCCCTGATGGCGCTGAGTTCGGCGATCGAGCCGTTGCGCTCGGTCAACCGGCTTCTGGGCGAGAACCGCTATGTCTGGACCGTGGCCGGCGATGCAATGGGTCCGGTGGCGGCCAGCAACGGGCTGGAAGTGGCCGCCACGGCGGATGCCGGCAACCTGCCCCGCGCCGACCTGACCGTGGTGGTCGCGAGCTACGACACCGAAAGCTATCACAACCCGGTGCTGTTCCGCTCGCTGCGGCAGTTGCGGGCGGATCGCCGCCTGATCGGGGCGGTGTCGAACGGCACGCTTCTGCTGGCCCGGGCCGGGGTGCTGAGCAGCCGAAAAGTGACCATCCACTGGGAGACGCAGCGCCTTCTGGCGGAGGAATATCCAGATCTCGAGGTGGTGTCCGACATCTACTGCTGGGACGCGGGCATCCTCACCGCCGCCGGCGGGACCGCCTCGATGGACATGATGCTGGCGCTGATTGCCGAGCGCGAAGGCCGAGACACGGCCGCCGATGTATCCGACCAGTTCCTGCATGGGCCGGTCCGGCCGTCGACCGAAATGCAACGCCTGGATGTGCGCTGGCGGTTTCAGGTCAATGACCGGCGGCTTGTCACCGCGATCCGGGCGATGGAGGATCACAAGGCCGAGCCCCTGAGAATCGGCCAGGTTGCCATCGTCGCCGGACTGTCGGAACGGCAGCTGGGCAGGCTGTTCATGTCGGAATTCGGCAAGTCCCCGTCCGACTTCTATCTAGAAATCCGGCTGAAGGCCGCCAAGGGCTGGTTGCTGAACTCCACCGAGCCGATGGAGGGAATCGCAGAAAAGGTTGGTTTTTCAAGCCTTTCCCATTTCAGCCGCAGCTTCAAGGCATGGGCTGGCGAAGCCCCATCGGCCATCCGTCGGCGCCAAAG
>JAUIBJ010000267.1 GCA_030428025.1 Alphaproteobacteria bacterium | reverse complement strand
GCTGGCGCCGCTGAACCTGCGGGCGGCGACCGGCGATATCGGCATCCTGATGGCCGCCGTGGGGGGCTTGCGCACCACCGAGAGGCGCAAGGCGGCGCTGCGCCGGCATATCTGGCGGCCCAAACGCTTCCGCTCGCTGATCGAGCGCTATTCCGGCCGCGCCCGGGTGCCGGAAAGCCGCGCCGCGCTGCTGGCCGCAGAAGATCCGATGGCGCAGGCCGGTCCGATGATCGGGCTGAGGAGCGAGGCCGAGATCCGCGCGCGCATCAAGGTCTTGCGCGCCGATGCCGCCGCCCCGCCGCTTTCCGAAAACGAGGTGGCGCTGATCGACGCGATCCTGTCGGTGCGCGAAACCTCCGACAACGCGCTGGAACAGCTGCGCGACATCGCCGTCGATCTGCCCGCCATCGGCGCCTCGGTCGATCGGCTGGCCCGGCGGCTCGACGCGCTGGATGCGGCCGGCATTGATATCACCGCGCTCGATTTCGAGGCGAGCTACGGCCGCACGCAAATGGAATATTATGACGGTTTCGTCTTCGGCTTCTACGCCGAGCGGCGGCCCGATCTGCCCCCCGTGGCCACCGGCGGGCGCTATGACGCGCTCACCCGGCAACTTGGCCGGGGGCGCGAGATTCCGGCGGTGGGCGGTGTGATCCGCCCCGGGCTGGTTTTGTCGCTGGGGGGCCGGACATGAGCGTGAAGCTGGGCGTGCCCTCAAAGGGCCGGCTGATGGAGAAGACCTTCGAATGGTTCGGGGCGCGCGGCGTGCGTCTGGGCCGGGCCGGGTCGGAGCGCGAATATGCCGGGCTGGTCGAGGGGATCGACAATGTGGAACTGGTGCTGCTTTCGGCCGGCGAGATCCCGCGCGAACTGGCGGCGGGCCGCATCCATCTGGGCGTGACCGGCACCGATCTGGTGCGCGAGAAACTGGGGCTCTGGGACCGCAGGGTCGAGGAGGTGGCCCCTTTGGGCTTCGGCCATGCCGATCTGGTTCTGGCGGTGCCGCGCGCCTGGGTCGATGTGGGGACATTGGACGACCTCGACGCCGCGGCGGCGGCCTTTCGCGCGAAACACGGCTTCCGCTTGCGGATCGCCACCAAATACCACCGGCTGGTGCGCGAATTCCTGCGCGACAATGGCGTTGCCGATTATCAACTGGTCGACAGCCAGGGCGCGACCGAGGGCACGGTGAAGAACGAAACCGCCGAGGCGATCGCCGATATCACCTCGTCGGGAGACACGCTGCGCGCCAACCATCTGAAGGTGCTGGAGGACGGGCTCATCCTGCGCAGCCAGGCGACGCTGTTCCGAGCCCGAGGCACCGACATGGAGCCGGCGGACCGGCAGACGCTCAATGCGCTGATCGCGCGGCTTGGTGTGGACTGACGACCGCAGGGGCCTTGACGGGGCATGCGCGGCGCGCCAGCGTGGCCGGGTTTTATCCCTTTCGGCAAAGGCCCGCGCCCCACATGAAAATTCGCTCGATCACGGCCACCCCGGTCAACATCCCCTTCGTCGCTCCCTACCGGTTTAGCTATGGCAGCATCGCGTCGCTCACCAAGACGGTGATCGAGTTGGAAACCGAGGACGGGGTGGTGGGGCTTGGCGAATGTGCCGATGGCGACCGCAAGGCCGATGTGGAGGCGATGGGTAACACGCTCATCGGCCATGATGTTCGCCTCGTCGAGGGCGCCGCACGCGCCTGCGTGCCGGGCATGGCCTATACGCCCTGGGACAACATGCTGGCCACCCGCCGCGCCTTCGCCGGGATCGAAATGGCGATGTGGGATGCGCGCGGCAAGACGGAGGGGCTGCCGCTCTGGCATCTGCTGGGGGGGCGCGCGCGTGACAGGATCGCGCTGTCCGAATACTTTGCCTTTCGCGATCCCGGTCCAGACCATCCCGGCGAGGCCACCCCGCTGGAGATCGCCCGCTTCTGCGCCGAGATGATCGAGCGCCACGATGCGCGCATTTTCGAGGGCAAGCTGGCGACGGTCGATCTGGCCACGGAGGTCCAGATGGTGCGCGAAATCCGCGCCGCCATCGGCGACCGCGAACTGCGACTCGACGCCAATGGCGGCTGGACCCTGCCCACCGCGAAACGGGCGATCCGGGCCTTGGAGCCCTTCGACATCGCCTGGTACGAGGAGCCGGTGGAAAGCTACGAGGAAATGGCGGCGCTGCGCGACGTGACGCCCGCCGGCCTGTCGAGCCACCGGGTCGATCTGCGCCGCGCGGTGGAGCTTGGGGCGCCCGATGCGATCGTGACCAATATCAACGAGTTGGGGGGGGTCGCCGGCGCGGTGAGCTTCATCAAGTCCTGCGCCGCATTTGATGTGGGGTTCCGCTTTCACAGTGGCGAGACGGGTGTGGCCAGCGCCGCCTATTTGCAGCTTTCCGCCGCGCTGGAGCCTGTGCGCGACGCGAGCCAGACGCTGTTTCGCTGGTATGCGGACGATGTGATCGAGGGGGGCCCGTTCAGCCCCAAGGGTGGCACGGTCGCGGTGCCGGAGGGGCCGGGGCTGGGCGTCACGCTGGACCGTGCGGCACTGGCGCGATGTCACAGGCGGTATTGCGACGAGGGCGCCTTTCCGGCCGGGCGCGCCGGCGGGTCCTATGGCGGTCGGTTCAGGAAGGTGTGAGGATCGCCCCGGCCCTTCCAAGGGGCCGGGGCGACAAGGTCAGAACTTGTAGGTGGTGCGGATCGCGAAGGTCGTCGCGTCCACGTTCACCGGGGTGCCGTTGAACGTGTCGAACTCGTGGAACAGCAATTCGCCGCCGACGGCGAGGTGATCGCCGACCATGTAGTCGTAGCCCGCGCCGGCGAAATAGCCGTCCTCGTCGCCCAGCGTAGAGGTGTCAGCATTGGCATAGCCGGCGGTGGCGTAGACCAGCCCGCGGCCCAGCTTGTAGCCGCCGCGCAGCTTCGCGCGCCAGACATTCTCGACATCGAGACCGGGCACGAGGGTGGCGTTCGTCCAGTCGTAATCGACGCTGCCGCCGACCACGACATTGCCCATGTCGTAGTCGTACCCGGCGGTGAAACCGGCGATGAGGTCATCGCCGCTCACGCCTGGGACGTTGGTGTCGACGCTGACATAGCCGATCTGGCTGCCGAGGTAGAAGCCGGTCCAGTCCGGCGTGCTGGGGGCGGGGGCCGGGGCCGGCACGACCGGCGGGGCGGGCGGCGGCGCCTCGAGGCTGCCGGCCAGCACGGGCCCGGTGACCAGAAAGGTGGCGGCCGAAAGAAGAAGGATACGTCGCATGGAAAACTGTCCTTGGTTTTTTGCGCCCGAAACGGGGTGAGTCCGGGCAGGTGCTCGTTTGAACTACGCCGGATTGTTTTTGTTCCGGTCTTTTAACGTTAACGAAAACATAACCTTTTTTGGCGCGATCTCAAGGCCACACCGCGGTGGCGCGGGCAAAGGCGGGGTATGCTGCAGAAGGGATGACGGCGGCTTTTGGCCTATGAGGGCAGGATTTCGGCGCCTTTTCGCCGGCTCCCGTCGGGCCGCCGGGCCGGACAGGCCATGGCGCGCCGATGCGCGCGGCCCGGGCTTGGGGCACCCCGGGCCGCGGCCATCAGATCAGAAGCGGAACGTGCCCCTGACCTGAACCGTGGTGGCCTCCACATCGGTGGCCGTGCCATTGAAATTGTCGAACTCGTGATACAGCACCTCGCCGCCAAGCGAGATGTTCTCGGCGATCATGTGCTCGTAGCCGCCGCCGATGAAATAGCCGTCATCGTCGCCCGCGCCGCTGATATCGGCGTTGGCATAGCCGCCGGTGGCATAGACCAGCCCATCGCCGATCTTGTAGCCGCCGCGCAGCTTGGCGCGGAAGATGTTGTCGAGGCTGTTGACCGGCGTGACCGAGATGTCGGCCCAGTCATAATCTATACCGCCGCCGACGACCCAGTTGCCGAAATCGTAGTCATAGCCGAAGGTCAGGCCGCCAATGGCGCCGTCGCCGCTGACGCCCGGCACGTTGGCATCGACATCGCCATAGCCGATCTGGGCGCCGCCATAGAAACCGGTCCAGTCGGGGCCGGGGTCGACGGCCGGGGCGACGGGGGCGAGGGGTGGCTCCTTAACCGGGGTTCCAATGCTGCCGGCCAGGGCGGGCCCGGCGGCGAGGGCGGCACCAGCCGCCAGCAGGGAAATCGTTCTGAACATGTCCGGTCTCCTTTTCGTGACCTTGGTTTTTTCGGCGACGTGGCCGTCGCTGCCAAGCGTGGCAGGCGTGGACCCGTCATCCGTCCCGACGCCACATATGGCATGTCGTCTGTCTCGCAAGGGGGGTGGTCCGGAGCTTCCGCATTTCGTGATCAAAGCCCGCACCCGGGCGCGCCGAGGCGCAAAAAACTGCTGACAAGACAGAGATTTAAGCTAAATTCTGCCGATGGGCGCGGCGTGGCCGGCGATCAGATGACACCGATATCGGACAGCGCCGCGGACATGTCCGCCGGCAACGTGTCGTCGTTCCGGCGCGAGGCGGGCAGGTCGGCGGGCGCATCGGCGGGGGCAAGATAGCGCCAGCCCTGGAAGGGGCGTTTGCGGGCGAGCGAGGTGCGCGTGATCTGGGGGTCAAGCACGATGGCGCAGCGGCGAATGCCGTCCTGTCCGATCACTTCGTCGAAGCGCAGCACCCGCTGGCGGCATTGCACCAACCCCTGGATGACCCAGTAGATCGACCCGCCTTCCAGCACCTCTTCGGCGCGTTTGGGCCACATCCGCGTAACATGCCGGGGCAGCCCGTCCTGCGTCTGGGCCCGGCGCGTGGCATGCCATTCGATCAGGCTTTCCACCGAGGCAGAGCCGACGCTGAGCTTGATGAGGTGCAGTTTGGCCAATCGACTCCCCCCCGGATTCGAATATATATCGTAGTGTCCCACGCGGTTTCTGCAAGGAGTAGTGGAAATCTCTAGCTGTGCGGGCTAAGGTGGGTCTTCCCTCCAACCGAATTGGGAATCGTCGCCCCATGACCCGTTTCGCCGCCCCGATCGCCGAGTCCATCTGGGACATGAAATACCGTTTCAAGGCGGCCGACGGCACCCCCATCGACCGCACGGTCGAGGACAGCTGGCGCCGCGTGGCCCGGGCCCTTGCCACCCCCGAGGCCGACCCCGCGCACTGGGAAGAGCGCTTCTATGCCGCGCTGGAGGATTTCCGCTTTCTGCCCGCTGGCCGGATCCTTGCCGGCGCCGGCACGAAACGGCAGGTGACGCTGTTCAACTGTTTCGTCATGGGCACCATCCCAGACGATCTGAACGGCATCTTCAACGCACTGCGCGAGGCGGCGCTGACCATGCAGCAGGGCGGGGGCATCGGCTATGACTTCTCCACCCTGCGCCCGAAAGGCGCGGCGGTGAAGGGCGTGGCGGCCGATGCCAGCGGGCCGCTTTCCTTCATGGATGTCTGGGACGCGATGTGCCGAACGATCATGAGCGCGGGGTCGCGCCGGGGAGCGATGATGGCGACTATGCGCTGCGACCACCCCGATATCGAGGAGTTTGTCGCGGTCAAGGCCGACGCGGCACGGCTTCGGAACTTCAACCTGTCTGTGCTGGTGAGCGATGCCTTCATGGAGGCGGTGAAGGCCGACGGCCCTTGGGAGCTGAGCTTCGGCGGCAAGGTCTATCACACAATCCAGGCCCGCGACCTGTGGAACCGGATCATGCAGGCGACCTATGATTTCGCCGAGCCGGGGGTGATCTTCATCGACCGGAT
>JAUIBJ010000266.1 GCA_030428025.1 Alphaproteobacteria bacterium | reverse complement strand
GGTCGCCCTGGATCATGTCGAGGCCCATCTTGCGGGCGTAGCGGATCACCTGAAGCGACACCGGCCGCAGGCTTTCGAACTGGTCGATGTGATAGCAGTAGGGCTTCGAGAAGCCGTCCTTCGGCTTGCCGTTTTCGTCGAATTTAAGCCACATCATTTCCGGCTCGGTGCCGATGCGCAGCTTGGTGCCATGCTTCTTGGTGAATTCCTCGTGCAGCCGGCGCAGGTTGCCGCGGCAATCGGCGGTCAGATAGGCGCCCGGATCGACCTTTTCCTCGCGATTGCGGAAGAGCGTGCAGTAAAAGCGCCCGATCTGCGGTGCCCAGGGCAGTTGCATGAAGGTTTCCGGCTCGGGGATGCCGATCAGCTCTGCGGATTCCGGCCCGTAGCCAAGGTAATCGCCCGCCCGGTTGGTAAACAGGTTGACCGTGGCGCCATAGACTAGCTGAAAGCCTTTCTTGGCCACGCTTTCCCAGTGATCGGCGGGAATGCCCTTGCCCATGATCTTGCCGGTCACCGACACGAATTGCAGATAGAGGTATTCGATCCCCAGCTCGTCGATCCTCTTGCGGACTTCCTTGATCTTCTCGTCCCGGCCCGGCGCTTCGACAAACTTTTCGATATCCATTTCAGCCACTGTTTTGCTCCCTGATGGTTGTGCTACGTGAAGTGGTTCTGCGCCTTTTCACCGGCGCTTCGGCCCTCTTTTCTGAACCAATCCCGTCATGTCCGGTTCACTGCGCCGGCATGGGGGACGGCGTGAAACTTCCCAGAAACGCGGATCGCGTGTAAGGATGGTCCGGTAACCAACCTGTCGAAATGCTCCAGATGTGCCACGTTTCTGCACTCCCAAACCAAATCCTGGCCGCTCGCGATGCGGATCGAACGGGGATGTCCCACAATGGTGAGAGTGAGGGTCATTGGCGCCAAAAGTCAACCACTTTTGATCCAAATGATGCATTTCCGCTGGATAATTCCATTTTTTGGTATAATATTGGTTTATGGAGCATGGACACATCATGACGGCATCGCAGGAACAAAAGCTTGGGGCAGCCGACATCGCAGCCTTGGTCAGGCGCGAGATTTCCAAGGGAAATCTACAGCTTCACGACCGCCTGCCGCCCGAGCGGGTGCTGGCAGAAACCTATGGCGCGGCGCGCGGCACGGTGCGCAAAGCGCTGACGCGGCTCGAAGAAGAAGGGTTCGTCGAGATTCGCGCAGGTAGCGGTACATATGTGGTTCATCAGCCTGATGGCTCTACCGCCAATGCAATCGAAAACGCCACCCCTCTGGAACTGATGGACACCCGATTCGCGCTCGAGCCGCATATCTGTCGGCTGGCCGTGCTGCATGGGCGGCACAACGACTTCGACCGGATGGAGGCGCTGTGCACCCGGATGGAAGAGTGCGTCGACGACCCCGTCGGCTTTTCCGAGGCCGACACCGAGTTCCACCGCGCGATCGTAGATTCCACCCGCAACGGGCTGCTGATCTGGATCATCGACCAGATCGGCAATGTCCGCAGTGCCGATGACTGGACGCGGATGCGACACTTGACGCTCGATGCCCAGACCATCCGAACCTATAACGTGCAGCACCGCCAGATCCTGAACGCGATCCGCACAAGAGAGCCGGAGCGCGCGGCCAATGTGATGAAGGAGCATCTGGAAACCGCGCGCCTGTCGCTCACCCGCGCCTCGGAAACCTGAAAATCACAGGACCGTTCCACTGAATGTTGTTTCAATAAATATCGAAACAACACTTGCAACGCCGAAATTATTTCGATACTGCTCGAAGAATGAAAAAGACAGCCATATCCGATCTCGACCTTACCCTCGCGGCCTCGACCTTCGCCGCCCTTGGCAGCGAACAGCGGCTGGCAGTGCTGCGCGCGCTGGTCCGCGCGGGACCTCCCGGGCTGAGCATCGGCGAGTTGGGCCGGCGCACCGGCGTGACCGGTTCGACCCTGACCCATCACATGAGGATCCTCGCCCAGGCCGGACTGGTCAGGCAGGAAAGGCGCGGTCGCAGCATCATCTGCGCCGCCGTCGCCTATGACGAGTTGCGTACGCTGTCGGAATTTCTGCTGCGCGAATGCTGCGCCGATACCGATCATCCCGAGGATCACGACCATGACTGACATCTCTCTGCCCGTGGCCCGCCAATACTGGCGGAGAGCCGACAAGGCCTGGCTGGCACTGGCGGCCACACTCGCGCTGGTGGCACTGATCGACTGGCCACAGTTCTGGCCGACCGTGACCTTTTCGGCGGGGGCGCTGTGGCACACCGCACCATTCATCGCCTTCGCGGTTCTGGCGGTGGCCTACATGAAGGCCACCGGCGCCGAGCGGCTCCTGGCCCGCGCCTTCGAGGGCCGGCAGGCGCGGATGATCGTGCTGGCGGCGCTGCTGGGGGGGCTCTCGCCCTTCTGTTCCTGCGAGGTGATCCCCTTCATCGCCGCGATGCTGGCGCTCGGCGCGCCGCTTGCGGCAGTCATGGCCTTCTGGCTGGCCTCGCCGCTGATGGATCCGGCGATGTTCCTGATCACCTCCGGCACGTTGGGCTGGGATTTCGCCGTGGCCAAGACCGTCGCCGCCATCGGCCTCGGCCTTTTTGGCGGGTTTGTCACCATGGCCGCGGCCCGGTCGGCGGTCTTCGCCGACCCGCTGCGGGAAAGGCCGCAGGTCGGCGGCTGCTGTGGCGTCAGCAAGCCTTTCGAGGGCCGGCCCGTCTGGCGCTTCTGGCAGGAGGGGGAGCGCCGCGAGGCGTTCAGGTCGAGCGCGCTGGACAACGCCGTCTTCCTGCTGAAATGGCTCGCGCTGGCCTATGTGATCGAGGCACTGATGCTGGAATATGTCCCGGCCGATGCGGTGGCCGCGGTTCTGGGTGGCGACGGGCTCGGCACCATCTTTCTCGGTGCGCTGGTGGGCGCTCCGGCCTACCTGAATGGTTATGCCGCGGTGCCTCTGGTCGACGCGCTGCTGGCCCAAGGCATGAGCGACGGCGCCGCGATGAGCTTCGTCCTCGCCGGCGGCGTCAGCTGCATTCCCGCCGCCATCGCCGTCTGGGCGCTGGTCAAACCGCGGGTCTTCGCCGCCTATCTGGGGCTCGCGCTGACCGGCGCGGTTCTGGCCGGGATCGCCTGGCAAATGATCGCCTGAACGGCCCGCGGCCGGGGCGGCCCTGTGGCCGCGCGTCCGGGTTTCGGCGACAATCCCGCCTCTCGCGGCCGGATCGTCGCCGTCATTTCCGGTTCGGACTGCCGAAATTGACGCAGGCGGGCTTAAAAACGCCATGATTTGTTGAAATGTTGATTCAAAATCGGACATACTGACGGAAATTCGTGGCATATAAGCCTTAACGAAGCCCCGCTATAAAAGAAGGGCCGTCGGAGCAGTTTCGGAGCCATTGGATGCTCGAATTCGACAATGTGAGTAAGTCTTTCTGGACCGGGAGCCAGCGAAAGGTGATTCTCGACCGGGTGTCGTTCCGCGTCGAGCTTGGCCGCAGCCTGGGCATTCTCGCCCCCAACGGAACCGGCAAGACCACACTGATCAAGATGATGGCCGGGCTCGAAAAGCCCGACGAGGGCGAAATTCGGCGCGGCTGCCGGATCAGTTTTCCGCTGGGCTTCATGGGCGGCGTGATCACCCGGATCTCGGCCAAGGAAAACGCCCGCTACATCGCCCAGCTTTACGGCCTCGATCCGGACTACGTGGAGGCCTATTGCCGCTGGCTCTGCGGTCTAGGGGAGTATTTCGACCAACCGCTCGGCACCTATTCCTCGGGCATGCGGGCACGCTTCACCTTCGCGCTGATGCTCGCGCTCGATTTCGACATGTACCTCATCGACGAGGGCATGCCCAGTTCGACCGATGTGGAATTCAATCGCAAGGCCGGCGACATCCTGAAGGAGCGTCTGGCTACCACCACCGTGGTGATCGTTTCGCACCAGCCGCAGATTCTTGAAAAATTCGCCAGCTCCGCCGCCGTTCTGATGGGCGGCAAACTTTATATGTTCGATACCTTGGAAGAGGCAAAGCAGCTTTATGACTACGAAAACCAAGGCTAGGAAATTTCGCATCCGGCGTTCGGCGGGTCCCGCCGCGTCCACAGCGTCCGGCGCCGAACGGCCGGCCTTCGAATCCTCGCAGGCAACCGTCCGCCCGGGCTCGAACGCCGCCCCCGACGGCCCCGACGCCGCAACCCCGGAAGAGCCTCGGACTCCCGCGCCCGAACCCGGGCGCACCGGCCAGATCTCCAGCGCCGCCGAAACCTCCGCCTCGCAGGATATCGACGAGATCCGCAAGGAGGGGCTTACCGGCCGTCAGTTGCGCATGGCCCGGCGCATGGCCCAGAAGCACGGGCTTGCGCCCACCTCGGATTTCGACGCAGTGCGCCTTCTGCGCGCCAAGGGGATCGACCCGTTCCAGCGCTCGACCTTCCTCGAACTGGTCTCCTCCAACACTCAGCCCGAGGCCGCCGCGACCGGCCAGCAGAAGATCCAACTGCCGCAGACCGTGCCGGCCGGGCAGATGCAGTTGCCCTCGACCCATGTCAACCCGGCCGAGCGGCGGGCCAGCGAGATCATGGCGATTCAGCGCGACATCGGTCGCCGCCGCCGGCGCAAGCTGGCGCTGCTGTTCTCTCGGCTTATGGCGTTCGTCTTCCTGCCGACCTTCATCGTCGGTTATTACTTTTTCAACATCGCCACGCCGATGTATTCCACCAAGTCCGAATTCCTGATCCTCACGGCCGACGGCATGGGCAGCACGCCCGGCGCCGGGCTGTTCAGCGGCACCGCCTTCGCCACGGGGCAGGATTCGATTGCCACCCAGTCCTATCTGGAATCGAAGGACGCGATGCTGCGCCTCGATTCCGATCTGGGTTTCCGCAACCATTTCAGCCAGAGCTGGATCGATCCGATACAACGGCTTGACCCGGGCGCGACCAACGAGGAGGCCTACAAGGTCTACAAGAAATACGTCAAACTGGGCTATGACCCGACCGAGGGCGTGATCCGGATGGAACTGTCCACAGCCGACCCGGAGGTGAGCCGCCAGTTTTCCGAAAAACTGATCGAATATGCTGAACAGCGGGTTGACGAGCTCAGCCAGGAAAAACGTATCGACGCGGTGAAGACGGCAATTCACAGCCTCGAGGAAGCCAAAAGCGACCGCCGCGCCGCGCAGGAACGGCTGGTGGCGCTGCAGGAAGGCTCGATCCTCGACCCCGAGGGCGAAATCGCCAATATCAGGGCGCTGATCCAGAATGTGGAACTGCAGCTTCAGGAAAAGCAGCTGGCGCTGAACACCCAACTCAACAACCCCCGCCCCAACGCCGCCAAGGTCGAGGCACTGCGCAGCCAGATCGAGGTTCTGCAGACGGAACTGGCCAAGCAGAACGCCCGCCTGACCGAGGCGACAGAGGATTCGAGCTCGCTGGCCTCGCAGGCGGCCGAAATCCAGATGGCGCAGGCCGATCTGGCCACCGCCGACATGGTTCTGCAATCGGCGCTGGAAACCAAGCGGCAGAGCGAGATTGAAGCCAACAAGCAGGTCCGTTACCTGACCGTCAGCGTCAAGCCCGTCACCTCGCAGGATCCGTCCTATCCGCGGGCCTTCGAGAACACGATCGTGGCCTTCCTCATCTTCGCCGGCGTCTATCTGATGGTGTCGCTGACCGCGTCGATCCTCAGAGAGCAGGTGTCCTCCTGACGGTGACAGGCG
>JAUIBJ010000265.1 GCA_030428025.1 Alphaproteobacteria bacterium | reverse complement strand
TGCCACGGAGAAGCCGCCGCCGGGCGTATGGGCAAGGGGCCACCGCTTGTGCACAGGATCTACGAGCCCGGCCACCACGGCGACGGTGCCTTCCTGATGTTCGCCCGACAGGGCGTGCGCGCGCATCACTGGCAATTCGGCGACATGCCACCCGTCGATGGGCTGACCAATTCCGACATCGACAACATCGTCGCCTATGTCCGCGCCCTGCAGCGCGAGAACGGAATCGAGTAGCCGCCTCCTACCCGCCCAGCCGGGCCAGCACCGGCTCGGTCTCCACCCCGGCGATCGCCCCCGCGACCCGGCCGCGCCCGTCGCCGAGGCGCGTGCCGACATAGGCCTCGGCCACCGCCTGCGGCGCGTTGCGGATGAGTACGGACGCCGTCAGCAGCGTGGCCAGGCTTTCGACGTACCACCGCGCCTGCGCCTCCTCGGGCAGTCTGGGAAAGCGCTGCATATGCGCCTTGAGGGCTGCGTCGAAAACCCGGTCCTGCCCCGAGGCGCGGCCCAGTTCCTCGGCCAGCACCTCGCCCGCCAGCGGCGCGCGGCGCAGCGTGCGCAGGATGTCGAGGCAGATGACGTTGCCCGACCCTTCCCAGATCGAGTTGAGCGGCGCCTCGCGGTAGAGAAGCGGCAGGGGCGTGTCCTCGACATAACCCATGCCGCCCAGGGCTTCCATCGCCTCGTAGATCACGTTGGGGCAGAGCTTGTTGCCCAGGAACTTGGCCAGCGCCACGCCCAGCCGGGCGAAGGCACGGTCGGCCTCGCCGCGCCGGTCGAAGACGCCCGCCACATGCAGCCCGAGCGCCAGCGCCCCTTCCCAGTCGAGCGCCAGATCGGCCAGAACGCTGCGCATCAGCGGCTGGTCCGACAGCTGTTTCTGAAACGCCGTGCGGTGCCGTGCCCAA
This sequence comes from Alphaproteobacteria bacterium, assembly GCA_030428025.1. Classification (GTDB taxonomy): domain Bacteria; phylum Pseudomonadota; class Alphaproteobacteria; order Rhodobacterales; family Rhodobacteraceae; genus Roseovarius. The sequence continues at coordinate 4,824 of JAUIBJ010000265.1, read as the reverse complement.
TGCCAGGCGTGATCCAGTGCCGCCCGCATCAGCCCCGCGGGCGCCATCGCCGTATCCAGACGGGTGTGATGCACCATCTCGATGATCGTGCGCACCCCCGCGCCCTCCTCGCCCAGCCGGAAGGCGCGCGCGCCCTCGTATTCGATTTCGGCCGAGGCGTTGGCGCGGTTGCCGAGCTTGTCCTTCAGCCGCTGGATGGCGATGCGGTTGCGCCCCTCCTCCAGCCAGCGGGGAACGAGGAAACAGGTAAGCCCGCCCTCGGCCTGCGCCAGCGTCAGGAACCCGTCGGACATCGGCGCCGAGCAGAACCACTTGTGGCCCTGCAGGCGCCAGGCGTCGCCGTCGCGCTCGGCCACGGTGGCATTGGCGCGCACGTCCGAGCCGCCCTGCTTTTCGGTCATCGCCATGCCCATCGTCGCGCCGGGCTTGCGGGCAAGCGGGCGGGCGGACCCGTCATAGATGCGCGCGGTGAGCTTGGGCACCCAGGCCTCGAAGAGCGCCGGATCGGCCCGCATCGCCGGGACGGCGGCATAGGTCATGGTCATCGGGCAGCAGACGCCCGGCTCGATCTGGCTGGTGAGATAGACCATCGCCGCATGGGTGGCGTGCCCACCCTTCGCCCCTTCCCAGGCCACGGCGGCATAGCCCGCGCCCAGCCCGGCCTCCATCAGCCGGTGATAGGCGGGGTGAAAGCGGACCTCGTCAAGCCGCCGGCCGCCCGCGTCGAAGAGCATCAGTTCGGGAGGGTGGCGGTTGGCCGCGCGCCCGGCCTCCTGCATCTCTTCGGTGCCGATGCGGGCGCCGTAGCCTGCCAGATGCGCCACGTCCGCCCCGGCCGCCGCTGCGTGATCACGCAGCGCGGCATCGCTGTCCCAAAGGTCCAGATCGCCCCGCGCGGGGGGCTGATTCGTCACCTCGTGGGTGGGCAGGTCGGACCAGGGGGGCAGATGTGGCATGAAAGACTCTCCTTCGCCCCAATGCTAGCGTGCAAGCGCTTGGGAAAGAAAGGGGATTCACAAAGCACGGCGCCTGTGGCACGATAACGGCGAGCGCCCGCGAAGAGGCGCCGCAACAAGGCAGAGCAGCAACGTCATGACATCCCGCAAGCGGCCCGCCATCGGGGCCATCATGTTCTTCGCCATTGCGCTGGCCATCGGCGGCTATTTCACCTTCGCCGCGGTGCAGGGCGACTATGGCCTGTTCCGCCGGGCCGAGATCGAGGCCGAGGAAAAAGCGTTGCAGGCCCAGCTTGCCGCGCTCGAGCAACAGGTCGCACGGATGGAGAACCTCACCAAGCGGCTGTCGGACAGCTATCTTGATCTCGATCTGCTCGACCAGCAGGCACGCGACCTGCTCGGGATGATCCGCGCCGACGAGATCGTGATCCGCTGAGGCGCCGGACCTATCCGTCCTTCTCCGCCAACGCCCGGGGCGTCAGCGCCGCGCGGTTGACAAGCGCCACCTGCGCGGTTTCCGCCCAGAAATCCGGCCCACGGAAGTCCGGATCGGTCAGAAGCTCTTCCAGATCGGGCGAAGCGAGCCGGCGCTGTAGCCAGTCCGCCAGCGCCGCGCGCCCCTCCTCGCCGACATAGCGCAACGCGTAAAGGTCGAAACTTCGGCCATCCCAGGCCGCGCCCAGTTCGGCAAAGAACTGCGCCCGCGCCACCCGGCCCGGACCGGATTCTGCAAAGAGCGCATCGAGCGCCCCGGTCACCACCTGCGCCGGAACACCGCCCGCCGCCAGCGCCTGGAACAGGTAGAAAGCCGAAAGCCTGTCCTCATAGACGCGGCCCCGCCCCGTCCGCGCCCGGGCCCAGCCGCCATGCAGCAGAAGAAGCCGCGCCCAGTCGTGGAAGGCCGCCCGCAGGGCCGGGTCGGGAAAGGCCCCATCCAACCGGGCCGCCGCCTCGCCGAAGCGCGAGAGTTCCACGCCGATGCCGAGCGCATCCGTCCCGACCCCGTCGGCCATCAGATCCATGTATCTCGGCAGGAGCGCGGCGAGATCGTCGAGGTTCGACGGCACCCCATGCGCCGAGTTGGTGTATTCCCCAACCAACCCGGGCGACAGACCCCGGCAGGGGGTGGCGACGATCTCGGCCCGCGTGTTCTCGGTCATGCAGACGGGACAGGTGCAGACCTCCAGCGCCGCCGAGACCTGCCCGGGCGCGGCGGCATAGGCCACCTCGACCGCATGTCGCAGGTCTTCGAAAAAAGGGCTGTCGATCATCCTCACGCCCGGAAACGCCCGCATCTGCTGAATGATACCTTGCCCGCGCCGCCGGCAAAAGACTGGCGGAAAAATTCCCTCTCGCCACGTCCGCCTTTCTTGTGTTATAAATAGTTTAACGCTAAACTATTTATTTTGCCGAGGAGGACGCCATACATGGCTGCCCGAAAAACGACAAAGAAACCAAATGTTTCCGCTGACGAGTTGAAGCAATACTATCGCGACATGCTGCTGATCCGCCGATTCGAAGAGAAGGCCGGCCAGCTTTACGGCATGGGGCTGATCGGCGGGTTCTGCCATCTCTATATCGGTCAGGAGGCGGTTGTCGTGGGCCTCGAGGCCGCCGCCGAGGAGGGCGACAAGCGGGTCACCACCTATCGTGACCACGGTCACATGCTGGCCTGCGGGATGAACCCCGACGGGGTGATGGCCGAGCTGACGGGCCGCGAGGGCGGCTATTCCAAGGGCAAGGGCGGGTCGATGCACATGTTCTCGACCGAGAAGCAGTTCTATGGCGGCCACGGCATCGTCGGCGCCAACGTGCCCCTGGGCGCGGGGCTGGCCTTCGCCGACAAGTATCTGGAAAACGGCCGTGTGACCTTCACCTATTTCGGCGACGGCGCGGCCAACCAGGGCCAGGTCTACGAAACCTTCAACATGGCCGCGCTGTGGAAGCTGCCGGTGATCTTCGTCATAGAGAACAACCAGTACGCCATGGGCACCGCCCAGCGGCGCTCCACCTCCACGCCCGAACTTTACACCCGTGGCGACGCCTTCGGCATCCCCGGCGAAGCGGTCGACGGGATGGACGTGCTGGCGGTGAAGGAGGCCGGCGAAAAGGCGGTCAAGCACTGCCGCGACGGCAACGGGCCCTACATCCTTGAGGTCAAGACCTACCGCTATCGCGGCCATTCCATGTCGGACCCGGCCAAGTACCGTACCCGCGAGGAGGTGCAGAAGATCCGCGAGGAGAAAGACGCCATCGAACATGTGCGCGAGCTTTTGCTGGAGGGCAAGCACGCCACCGAGGACGACCTCAAGGCGATCGACAAGGAGATCAAGGGCATCGTCAACGCCTCGGCCGAGTTTGCCAAGGACAGCCCGGAACCGGCGGTCGAAGAGCTCTGGACCGACGTGATCGCAGACACCGCGCCGCAGAACGCATGAGAAGGAGATAACAGAGATGGCAACCGAAATTCTCATGCCCGCGCTGTCGCCGACGATGGAAGAAGGCACCTTGGCCAAGTGGCTGGTGAAGGAAGGCGACGAGGTGAGCTCCGGCGACATCCTCGCCGAGATCGAGACCGACAAGGCGACGATGGAGTTCGAGGCGGTCGACGAGGGCACCATCGGCAAGATCCTGATCGAGGAAGGCACCGAGGGGGTGAAGGTGAACACGCCCATCGCGGTGCTGCTGGAGGAGGGCGAGGACACCTCGGACATCGAGAGCGCCGCCGCGCCCGCCGCCGCGTCTGCCGAGACGGAAGGCAAGGACGAGAACGACAGCGGCGAGCCTGCCCCGGCCAAGGCCGCCGCCCCCGCCGCGCCCAGGCCCTCGGCCGATCCCGACTGGCCCGAAGGCACCGAGATGAAGAGCATGACCGTACGCGAGGCGCTCAATGCCGCCATGGCCGAGGAGATGCGCCGCGACGACACCGTCTTCATCATGGGCGAGGAGGTGGCCGAATATCAGGGCGCCTACAAGATCACCCAGGGCCTGCTCGACGAGTTCGGCCCCAAACGGGTGGTCGACACGCCCATCACCGAGCACGGCTTCGCCGGGATCGGCGTCGGCGCTTCCTGGGGCGGCCTGCGCCCCATCGTCGAGTTCATGACCTTCAACTTCGCCATGCAGGCCATTGACCAGATTATCAATTCCGCCGCCAAGACCCTTTACATGTCGGGCGGCCAGATGGGCAGCCCGATCGTCTTCCGCGGCCCCAATGGTGCTGCCGCCCGCGTCGCCGCCCAGCACAGCCAGGACTATGCCGCCTGGTACGCGCAGGTGCCCGGTCTGCGCGTCGTGCAGCCCTGGTCGGCCGCCGATGCCAAGGGCCTGCTGAAAACCGCGATCCGCGACCCCAACCCGGTGATCTTCCTGGAAAACGAGATCCTCTACGGCAAGAGCTTCGAAGTGCCGGTGATCGACGATTTCACCATTCCCTTCGGCAAGGCGCGGGTGGAACGCGAGGGCGAGGATGTGACCATCGTCAGTTTCGGCATCGGCATGACCTATGCGATGGACGCCGCCGAAAAGCTGGCCGAGGAGGGCGTCAGCGCCGAGGTGGTCAACCTGCGCAGCCTGCGCCCCATCGACTATGACACGGTGATCAATTCGGTCAAGAAGACCAACCGCTGCGTCACGGTCGAGGAAGGCTGGCCCGTGGGCTCGATCGGCGACCATATCGCCTCTGTCCTGATGCAGCGCGCCTTCGACTGGCTCGACGCGCCGGTCATCACCTGCACCGGAAAGGACGTGCCGATGCCCTATGCCGCCAACCTGGAACGGCTGGCCCTGACCTCGACCGAGGAGGTGCTGGAGGCGGTGAAACAGGTGACCTACCGGTAGGGCCGATGCAGGTAAGGGGCCGCGATAT
>JAUIBJ010000264.1 GCA_030428025.1 Alphaproteobacteria bacterium | reverse complement strand
GCGCGCAGAACCCAACGTTCGGCATTGTCTTCATCCTCGCGGGGGTGCTGGCAATTTCCGTCAACGACATGATGATCAAATTTCTGTCGGGCGGTTATCCCCTGCACCAGATGGTCTTTACCCGCTCTGCCATCGGCATCGCCTTCAGCCTGATCCTCGTGCAGATCGAGGGCGGCTGGCGCATCCTGCGCACCGACACGCCCTTTCTGCACGCCCTGCGCGGGCTGCTGATCGTGGTGGCCAACATGAGCTTCTTCGCCGCGCTGGCGGTTCTGCCGCTGGCCGAGGCGACGGCGGTGTTCTTCTGTGCCCCGCTGATGATCACGCTGCTGTCGATCCCGCTTCTGGGTGAAAAGGTGGGACCGCTCCGAATCGGGGCAGTGGCGGTCGGGCTGATGGGCGTGGTCGTCATGACCCGCCCCTGGGAAAGCCACGGCGCGCGGGACGTGCCGGTCGGGGTCTATCTGCTGCCGGTGCTGGCTGCGCTCACCTATGCGCTCAATCAGGTGATGACCCGCAAACTCGGCGTCAAATCCAAGGCCTCGGCGATGGCGGTCTATATCCAGAGCGCCTTCATCCTCGTCAGTATCGGCTTCTGGGCGGTGGCCGGCGACGGACGCTATGCGGCGGGCGTGGAAAACGAGAGCCTCATCTTCCTTTTGCGCGCCTGGGTCTGGCCCGAGGGGCGCGACATCTATCTCTTTCTCGGGCTTGGCTTTAACTCGGCCATCGTTGGCTATTGCCTCAGTCAGGCCTACCGAATGGCCGACGCCGCGACCGTGGCGCCATTCGAATATGTGGGCCTGCCGATGGCGATCTTCTGGGGCTGGGTCGTCTGGGGCGAGTTGCCGGGCCCGGTGGTTCTGTCGGGTATCGCGCTCATCCTCGGGTCGGGGCTGTTCGTCTTCCTGCGGGAGCGGCAGAAGAAACGCTTTATCGTCACGCGCCGGCGCATTCATCGGCGGTATTGAGGGAAACAGGCCATGCTACACGGCATCCGGGTGATCGAAATCGAGGGGCTGGGGCCCGGCCCCTTCGCCGGCATGATGCTGGCTGATCTGGGGGCAGAGGTGATCGTCGTTCACCGCCCTGTCGCGGCCAATCCCACCGCCGAAGGCGCCACGCTTCTGGACCGGGGCAAGAAATCCATTACCCTCGATCTGAAGGCACCGGAGGATCTGGAGGTCGCCCGCGCGCTGATCTCCACCGCCGATGCTATGATCGAGGGTTTCCGCCCAGGCGTGATGGAGCGGCTGGGCCTGGGGCCGGAGGTCTTCGCCGAAAAGAACCCAAGGCTCGTCTACGGGCGGATGACCGGCTGGGGCCAGACCGGGCCCCGCGCGACGACGGCCGGGCATGACCTCAACTATATCGGCACTTCGGGCGCGCTTTGGTACGCCTCGGCGCCGGGCGACGCTCCGGTCACGCCGCCCACGCTTCTGGGCGATGTGGGTGGCGGCGCGCTCTATCTGGTGGCGGGGCTGCTGGCAGGGCTTCTGAACGCGGCGCGTACCGGCAAGGGCACGGTGGTGGATGCCGCCATCGTCGATGGATCGGCACATATGATGGCGCTTCTGATGTCGATGGCGCCCTCGGGCAATCTGGCCGAAGCGCGGGGCCAGAGCCTGCTCGACGGGCCGCACTGGTGCCGCTGCTATACCTGCTCCGACGGCGGCTGGATTTCGGTGCAGTGTCTCGAACCGAAATTCTATGCCGAGTTCCTGTCGCTCATGGGGCTCGCTGACGCCCCCGCTTTCGCCGATCAGTACGACCGCACGCAATGGCCCGACCAATCTGCCCGCCTTTCAGCACTCTTCGCCGAAAGGCCCGTGTCCCACTGGGCAGGGCTGTTCGCGGGGTCCGACGCCTGCGTTGCGCCGGTCCTTTCGCCCTGGGCCGCGGCGGAAGACCCGCATATGTCCGCGCGTGGCGTGTGGTCAGCGTCCGATGGCATGCTGCAACCGGCTCCCGCCCCCCGCTTCGACGGCAGGTCGCGCAGCCCCGCCCCTCCGACAGAGCGCGGCGCGCAGTCCGCCGCCATCCGGCGGGAGCTAGCGGAAAAAGGCCTGATTGGCTGAGGCCTGACCCGATCTAGATCAGGACGTTCCTGCGGTTCACCTTGACCAGATCGACCTCGCGGTCCTTGCCATCCAGCGCCCCCACCATTCGCGCGACCAGACGCTGCGTCGAGCGGCTGGCCTGCAGATAGGCCCCATCGCGCGAGCGGTGCCGGTAGGGGATGTTCGGGTTGGTGTTGATCTCGAACAGAACGGGCTTTCCACTCACGACCGTATAGTCGGCCCGACCATAGTCGATGCGGGCGGCCTCGAACATCTCGCGCACCCAGTCGGCATGCGGATCTTCCCGCCAGAACGCGAGCGCATCGGCGAAGTCGCTCTCCGTCGCCAGTCCGTATTTGCCCCATTTCACGAAGGGGTCGTCCTCGACGATGGGCAGGCCCGGAAAGCACTGCCCGCCGACCCGGAAGGAAGTGCAGCGCCGCCAGATACCGGGCCGGATTTCGGCGTTGCAGAACTGAGTGACAAGCACATGGGCCAGCGGCGCGCCAGAGCCCGGCAGTTTTTCGATCGCCGCATCCAGTTCGGCCTGAGAACGGATAAGCCCGCCATAGGGCTGGCTGTGCGCGCCTTCCGATTTCAGGAAGACCGGATACCGCTCCGCAGGGATCCGCGGCCGTTCCTCTGCGCGCCAGACCTGAAACGGGTTGCGCCCGGTATCGTGAAGGAAACGCAGCAGCTCGAAACGACCGCGCACCTGCGCCGGGCGGTTGAGAACCCGCACCCCGGCCTCTTTCATCTTGCCCGCGATCCAGTCGGCGCGCCGGTGCTGTTCATAATTCAGCCGGTCGAAATCCGTAAAGATCGCCGTCGCCAGGCACATCCCGTTCTGGCGAAAGAGCCAGCCATAGCTCTTCTGTTTCAGTCGCGGGCGACGGTCCGGCAGGTAACGAAACCCGTCGGCCGTGTAACTGTGTGCCGCCGTGGTGAACAAATATATCATACTATCGAGGCTGAATCCGAGTGTGGGACGTGAGTGGTTATGGGCACGCAGGCATACTCGGGTGAAACAGAGAGGAAAATCAATGGCCCGTTTCAGCCTCGATACATCCGGTCTGCTTGGCTTCGACCGGGACGGCAATCCCCTGTGGGGCATTGCCGGAACAGGGTCGGGCAGCACTGGTGCGCATGGCGTGGCCAAGGCCGCCGGCATGGCAAAGGATGACGATTATCCCTTCTGGGATTTCGAGTTTCCCTCTGGGGACTCCGACCCCGTGACGAATTCTACGTCTGTAGAATTCGATGCTCCGCTTCTGAAAGATCCGACATCTGATGACGATGAGTGACCCGGCGCCTGAACGCGCTGGCATTTCATGTGTTTGGGTCACGCCCGAAGCCGGTCTTGTCTGATCTTGCCGTGAGCCATCCTGTGTCCAGACCAGACACCGGCCACCTTTTCGGGGCGGCATGGCCTCGGCGAGCAGAGAGCGGAGAGCAGACAGGAAAATGATGATCCGACCCTGAGGCGCGGCCTCGAATCCATCTACGGCGCTGCGAAAGCCTTTCTTTTCTTGCCCGATCGGGTTCCGAACGTGTACGTTGACGGACATGAAGGCATGACCGAGACTTTTAAAACAAGAATACAGAGAGGAAAATCCATGGCCCGTTTCACGCTCGATACATCCAGTCTGCTCGGCTTCGATCAGGACGGCGACGCCCTGTGGGATGTTGCCGACGCCAGGTCGGACGGCACCGGCGCGCATGGCGTGGCCAAGGCCGCAGGCATGGAAAAGGATGACAATTATCCTTTCCCGAATGATCCCTTTGGGGATTTCAATCCGTCCGACCCTGTGACGACAGCTACTGTAACTCCTGATGATTTATCGTCGTTTTTTGATGTTCTTTCAGACGATGAGGACGGCGTGGCCTGAACACCTGAGCACGCCAGCAATTCATGTGGTCGCCTCCCGCAGGACGGGCTGTTCCTTTGATTTTGCGGCGGGGCATTACCTGGCAGGATAAGACCCTGACCACCTCTTTGCGTGGTCAGGGCGTCTTTTTGTGATGAGTGGGCGCACGTGATGTTTTCTGGCGAGCACCCGCGCCGGACGCTCATAATTGCGGATGAAGTGCGACGCGCGGAAGGATTTTTCGCAAAACCGCTTGGGCGGCGAGCCATTCGGCTATGACATGTGATCCTAAGAGCCTTCTCCGCGAGGCGAGAAAGCAGGCGCGGCTACGCGATTACTCGGCGGTCCTTGAGACGGTGGATCGCGCCTTGCCACATACGGTGGACGACAAGAAACGTCTTTCCGGTCTCTACCACCTGCGCGGGCTTGCGCTTGAGCGCCTGTTTCCGTTGGAGCCGAAGCGTGCGTTGGACTGTTATCGAGAGGCGATCTCGTTGCACGAAACAGCGGAGTGCTGGTGCTTTGTCGGGATGCTTCTCTACACGCATGGCCAATTCGAAAAGGCGACCACAGCATTCCGGTCTGCCCTCAGGTTGAAGCCGGACTTGGCCGTCGCTCAGGACTTCCTGAGCGCTTGTCTGAGAGAAACATGTGCCTGGGCTTTGGATCCCGTTGCCGACGAAGGCGAACACAAGCTCGGGGTAACGACATCTCCCCCATTCGGGAGGTTGGCGGCGGAAGATTGTCCGGCTCGGCAACTGGAACGGTCGCGCCTGTTTGCGCAGACGGAGGCGTCGTCTGTCCGGCATCTGACGGAAAGGCTTGGGGCCCCGGCAATCGGCGCTTTGGACTCCTCGCGGTTTCGGGTGGGTTACTTCACGGCGGACTGGGGCGAACACGCGACCAGCCGCTTGATGGACGGGGTGTTCCGAAACCATGATCCGGATAAATTCGAGATTGTCGTCTACATGTACGGACCGAAGCTGGATAGTTCGCTGGCCGAGCGCTATCGCGGCGCGGTCAGTACCGTCCACGATTGCAACCGATTATCCGACGGGGACTTTGTAGAGCTGGCAAGGGGCCACAGGCTCGATATCGCCATAGACCTGAATGGGTACACCAGATTTTCGCGCAGCCGCCTGTTTCATGCGCGGCTGGCCCCGGTACAGGTCAATTTCCTTGGCTATCCCGGCACGCTGGGGGCAAGCGCCTGGGACTATATCGTCGCCGATCGTGTGCTGATCCCGGAGGGGTTCGAGAAATTCCAGGATGAAAAGATCCTGTTCATGCCGAACAGCTATCAACCCAATCCGCGCGAACGGTCAAACTCCCTCCCGGACGTGAACCGCGCCACATACGGCCTTCCGGAGGGAAGCTTCGTGATGGCGTCGTTCAACCGGGCCTACAAGATCACTCCGAAGGTGTATCAAGTCTGGCTCGACCTTCTGGAAGCCATACCCGACTCCGTTCTGTGGCTGTGGAGAACAAGCTCCACGCAGGAGAAGAACCTGATGGCCCTCGCGGCGAAGCGCGGCGTGGCGGAAAGAATGATCTTCTCCGATGCGGTTTCGCAGACGGAGCATCTGGCGCGCCTCTCTCTCGCGGATGTTTCCCTCGACACAGAGAACGTCTGTGCCCACACGACCGCAAGCGATGCCGTCTGGAGCGGTGTCCCTCATGTGACCTTGGCCGGCAGGCAGTTTGCTGCCCGGGTTGCGGCGAGCATCCTGACAGCGGCCGGGCTGGAGGATCTGATTGCGTCCGATTACCCGGAATACTTCGAGACGGTGCGGCGACTGGCGCAGGATCGC
>JAUIBJ010000263.1 GCA_030428025.1 Alphaproteobacteria bacterium | reverse complement strand
ACTTGCGACAGGACAACGTGCAAGCAGACGATCCAGTATCGCGACGCCATCGGCGTCGGTCGGGCAGAACAGCCGAAGCTTCCAACTGATGATCTCCGAAAAGAAGCCATCGGCCTTGAGCCGATCCTTGGCTGCCTCCGAGAAGCCCGAGAGTTCGATCCGGTTCGCGCCCATGACGCGCGAGCGGTGCAATTCCATCCCTTCGGACAGGCACACCACGGTCTTGCCCTCCAGAACGAGGGCATGGACCTGCGCGGCCGAGAGCTTGGGCGCGTCTTTGGCCAGCGTGGTCGCGACCCAGGCAGGCGAGACTCGTCGACCGATGATGCGCTGGCCGTCATCGGTCTGCAGGCGATAAACCCGGGTTTCATCCTGGGGAAGCTGCTTCCAGATCGGCAGCAGCAGACCTGCCACGATGTGCAGCGTGGACTCTGAGAACTCCGGCATCTCGGCCAGTTCCGCAGTCCACGCCGCAGTGAAGGCCGCGCGGTCGGCTTCCAGCCAATGCGTGTCCTCCATGATCTTCGCCGGGACCGTGCTGGCATCAAGCGGCCGGATCAGCCGCAGGCGGGGCTCGATAGTGCCATCGTCCAGCATGTGACTGGTGGCAGGCACTTGCACCGCGGCGCGACCCGAGCGGCTGTTGACGAGAAGGCGAGCCTTGGGATCGTCGAGCCAGTCGAGTGCATCCACGAGCGCTGTCGGCGTGTTGCGGCGCTTTTCCGCGATGGTGAGAAGCTGGGTTTCGGCGCCGGAGCCGGGATGGGTGTAGATGACCTGTGCGTCGGTCACCCGGAAGCTCTCGGCACGGAGTGTCTCGAGCCCGAGATCATAGACCCCGGCGGCGATGGCGCCCTCGATCCGCTGATCGAGCAGCTCCTCGAAACCCGCGAACAGCACGGCCTGCATGTCGATCGTCAGCGCCAGCAGGCGATTGAGGAAGGTCGTGATCGGCGGCAGGTCGTCCTTCAACCCGTTGTCGTCGGTCAGGCTGAGACCGGTGGCATCCTCGAAGGCGCCGAGCGAGCAGCCCGCCAGATCGCTGCAGTAGATACGCCGGTAGAGCTGGCGCAGGGCGTCGCGGGCGTAAGGAGACTCGAGGTTATCCTCGGGCCGGAACAACCCCTGCCCGCCGGTCTGGCGCTGGCCGCGCGTGATCGCGCCAAGCGTGTCGAGACGGCGCGCAATGGTCGACAGGAACCGCTTCTCCGCCTTCACATCGGTGGCCACCGGCCGGAACAGCGGCGGCTGCGCCTGATTGGTGCGGTTGGTGCGCCCGAGGCCTTGGATCGCCGCATCTGCCTTCCAGCCGGGCTCCAAGAGGTAGTGGACCCGCAGGCGCTGGTTCTTCGCCCCAAGATCGGCGTGATAGCTGCGCCCGGTGCCGCCGGCATCCGAGAAGATCAGGATACGCTTTTCGTCATCCATGAAGGCTTGGGCCTCAGTGAGGTTCGCGGCTCCGGCCCGGTTCTCCACAATGAGCCGTGCCGAATGCCCTTGGCCCTTGCGCACGATGCGGCGCGACCGGCCCGTGATTTCGGACACGAGATCCGTTCCGAAGCGCTGGATGATCTGGTCGAGTGCACCCGGCACGGGCGGAAGCGAAGCCAGTTTCTCGATCAGCGCGTCGCGACGCCGGACGGCTTCGCGGCACTCCACCGGTTGGCCGTCGCGCGTGACGGGGCGCGACGAGAGGTTGCCCTCGCTGTCAGTGAAAGGCTCGTAGAGCTGCACCGGGAAGGAATGGGCGAGATAGTCCAGGACATATTCCCTGGGCGTGATGTCACAGCGGATGTCGTTCCATTCGTCGGTCGGGATCTCCGACAGGCGGCGTTCCATCAGCGCCTCACCCGTCGAGACGATCTGGATGACCGCCGCGTGACCCGCAGCCAGATCGGCATCGATGGATGCGATCAGCGTGGGGGTCTTCATCGAGGTGAGCAAATGGCCGAAGAAGCGCTGTTTGGCGCTCTCGAAGGCTGACCGCGCAGCGGATTTCGCCTGACGGTTCAACGTGCCCGACCCGCTCGGCCCGTCGGCCGCGCCGGAAATGTTCGCCGCCTCCAGCGCCGCGGTCAGGTTGTTGTGGATGATGGCGAATGCCCCGGCATAGGCATCGTAGATGCGGCGCTGCTCTGGGGTCAGCGCGTGCTCCAGCATCTCGTATTCGACACCATCATAGGACAGCGACCGCGCCGTATAGAGACCGAGCGCCCGGAGGTCGCGGGCCAGAACCTCCATCGCCGCGACACCGCCAGCCTCAATGGCTTCCACGAATTCCGACCGGGTCTGAAAGGGGAAATCCTCCCCGCCCCAAAGCCCGAGACGCTGCGCGTAGGCGAGGTTGTGGACGGTCGTCGCGCCCGTGGCCGAGACATAGACCACGCGGGCATTCGGCAGCTTGTGCTGCAGACGCAGACCCGCCCTGCCCTGCTGCGAGGCCATCGTATCGCCCCGCTCGCCTTTGCCCCCGGCGGCATTCGCCATGGCATGGCTTTCGTCGAAGAGGATCACCCCGTCGAAATCCGCCCCGAGCCAGTCGACGATCTGGTCGACGCGGGATTTCTTGGCACCCCGTTCTTCCGAGCGCAGCGTCGCATAGGTGGTGAAGAGAATGCCCTCGGAGAGCGGGATGTCGCGGCCTTGGGCAAAGCGCGAGAGCGGCGTCACCAGCAGGCGCTCCTGGCCGAGCGCGGACCAGTCGCGCTGTGCGTCCTCGAGAAGCTTGTCGCTCTTCGAGATCCAGAGCGCCTTGCGTCTTCCTCGGGCCCAGTTGTCGAGCAGGATCCCGGCCGACTGGCGGCCCTTGCCCGCCCCGGTGCCATCGCCGAGGAAGAAGCCGCGCCGAAAGCGGACGGCGTCAGCGGCATCGTCAGGCGCAGCGGAGACCGCGTCTCCGGTCTCATCCACGGTCCACGATCCGGTGAGATGCGCGCCGTGGGCTTCGCCCGCGTAGATGACGGTCTCGAGCTGCGCGTCGGACAGCAGGCCGTCGCGCAGGACGGCCGGGGGCAGCTTGGGGCGGTACGTGGGTTTCGGAGGTGCGACAGAGGCCATGGCCGCCGATTGCACCAGCTTGGTCGGGTGTGGGGCTGCGCCGGGGATGTCGATGGCCTGCAGACGGAAGGTCTCGTAGATGGCATCGGACAGACGTGTCGCATCTTCGTCCCCGGCAGCGTCGCGAAGCGCGTAGTTTAGGTCCTCGGCCTCAATCGGCGTTTCTGGTGTCGCCGGTTCGGACCCCGAGGTCGCGCGCGATCGGCTGACGGGTTTGCGTGTGGTGGGGGCAGGACTTCCCGGGAAGTGGGAAGAGTGGCCCAGACTCACGGTAGCTGCCGGATCAAGCTCCGGGCGCGGCGGGACCTCGGCCACGATCCGGGACAGGAGGTGCACCACATCGGGAGACATGGGCTGATGCAGATTAGTGGTGATGCTACCGGGCTCGCTGCCGCGGCATTTATCGAAGACAGAAATCCGCGTCTCGAAGTTGGTGCCGTGCTTGGCGAAAACCGCACCCGACACCGCGCCGGAGAACACCAGATGCGTGGTCTCGGTCACACGGCCGAAGGTCTCGGCCCAGGCCGGCGCATCCGGCGCGAAACCGGCCCCGGTGATGGCGACGAGCCGACCGCCGGGGGCCAGGCGCGCGAGGGCCGAGCGCAGATGCCGGGCTGTCGCCTCGGTCGTCCGACCATCGACATTGGCCACAGCCGAGAAAGGGGGGTTCATCAGGACGACGCTCGGGCTCGAGGAGGCGTCGAGATGATCATCGATGTGTGCGGCATCGAACCGCGTGACGGGGCGCCCCGGAAAGAGGAGGCGCAGAAGGTCGGCGCGCGTGTCAGCAAGCTCGTTCAGCGCGAGGCCAGCGCCCGCGATCTCGGCGAGGACCGCCAGGAGCCCGGTCCCGGCCGACGGCTCGAGGACGAGGTCGCGGGGCGTGATCTGCGCGGCTGCAAGCGCCGTAACTCCCATCGGCAGCGGCGTCGAGAACTGCTGGAAGCGTTCCATCTCCTCCGAGCGTCGCGTGTGGGTCGGCAGGAGGCCCGCCACCTTGGCGAGGATCGGAAGAAGTGCGGCGGGCGAACCGGCCCGGGCCAGGAGTGCACGGCCGAATTTCCGCAGAAAGAGGACCAGCGCCACCTCGCCCGCCTCGTAGGCGAGCTTCCAGTTCCAGGCGCCATCGGCATCGGAGCCGCCAAAGGCGTGCTCCATCTCGAGGCGCAATCGAGCCACGTCAATCTGAACCCCTTGCGCCAGATCGGGCTGCAGGGCCTCGGCGACGGCGAGAATCGCGGGCGCGGGATCAACGGACAGGACAGGAACGGGAGGCACAACGGGCGCGAGATAGGTCATCGGGAAGCTCCGGAATGAGGGACAGGATCAGCCCCGGACACTCTCTCTCGGGCACCCTCAGGCCTGATCTTTCCCAGCCGCTCTCTTCCTCTCGAACCGACGCAACCCGGACGCTCAGCTTGATTTTGTTCCTGTTATGTTCTATATTCAGAACCAAGCCAGAAAGGAATTTTCCCAATGGAGAACACCACGCACGCCCTGCCCGCGACGCCCAAGCAGATCGCCTATGCGCGGTCGCTCGCGCAGCGCAACCGGACCCTTCTGCCCTGGGAAGTTCAGCAGGACCGCCGTTCGTTGAGCGCCTGGATCGAGGCTCAGGCCCGGCTGAAGCCGGTGTCGGACATGGACCAGCTGCCCACGTCCAGGCAGGTGGCCTTCGCTGAGAAGCTCGCCCGGATCAAACGGCGCGCCGTTCCGGACGAATGCTTCCGCGACAAGGGGCTCATGTCGAAGTGGATCGACGGGAATAGATGATCCCGGATCAGCGCGTGCAGTGCTTGAGATTGATCATGGATCAACTGCGCAGCCATATCGTAGCTTGGCAGAACCACGGGTTCGCCAAGCTACGATATTGCGGATTTAGCCACTTTGCGTATCTGTAGTATTGCATCCTTGGATATAGTGCCATAGTATGGCATGGCATAACATATGCGAATGCAAACTCTCAGGTTAGCAAATGTCAGTCTCCCGCGCGAAGCAACGTCAGGCCCAAGACAGGATCAACCAGGCCGCAAGCCTGGCAAAGTCGCTTGAAAAGCCGTTCGGCGGCTGGATCACCACATTTCAGGAGGCGGTCGGAATGAACGCGCCCGCCCTTGCCGAACGCCTCGATGTCTCGCGCAACTCGATCTACGCGTCGATCCGGAATGAGCAGGCGGGAACGATCTCGCTGAACCAGCTCGAGAAGATCGCCGACGCCATGGGCGGACGTCTCGTCTATGCCATCGTCCCGCGCGAAGGCCCGGTCGAGGAGATCGTGCTGACCCAAGCGCGCGCGAAAGCCCGCCGCATCATCCAGCGCACACGCGCGCATATGGCCCTCGAGGAGCAGAGCGAGGGCCTGCGGAGCGAAGAAGAGATGGTGGAGGAACTGGCCGCCGACATCATCCGCGAAAGCCGCCGGGATTTCTGGCAATGACGCTGGAGCTTCATGAACCTGCCGGGGCGACGCCCCTGACACCGGACGAGTTGCTTGGTCTCAAGGCCAAGCACATCGCAACCCGAGGCGAATTGAACGAACTCGAAAGCGAGAACATCATCGCCGGCCTGACCTGGCTCGACCGTCGGCCCAAATCGTTCGATCTGCTGACCGATGCTGCCGTCCGTGAAATCCACAAGCGCCTTTTCGGCGAGGTCTGGGACTGGGCGGGTGCCTACCGCCTGAC
>JAUIBJ010000262.1 GCA_030428025.1 Alphaproteobacteria bacterium | reverse complement strand
CTCGCCCGCGCGACCGACGCGGTGCTGCATGACAACCATTATCAGTCGTTGAAATCGCTGCGCGCCCTGCTGCCGCGCGAGGAACGGCTTCTGGCGCATGGGGTGCACTGATGTTCCAGCCCCTCCTGCCCCTCTCCGGCCTGCCTGGCTGGGTCATGCTCAACCGCACGATGGACAGCCAGACCGCGGCCTTCGACGCCTCGCCGGAAATCCTGCGGGATACCGCCTATTTCGAGGCCAATATCGGCGCCGTGAAGACGGCGGAGGATTTGGTCTCCGACCGGCGGCTATTGCGCGTGGCACTGGGAGCCTTCGGGCTGGAGGACGATATCGACAACCGTTTCCTCATCCGCAAGGTTCTGGAAGAAGGGGTCGCGAAGCCCGAGGCACTGGCTAACAAGCTTTCCGACGAGCGCTACAAACAGCTGAGTTCGGCCTTCGGGTTCGGCAGCGTGGTTTTCGGGGCACGCACCGGAGAAGAAGGGTTCGGCGCCGAGATCACGGCGAAGTTCCGAGCCCGTTCGTTCGAAGTGGCGGTCGGCCAACAGGACGAGAGTCTTCGGCTGGCGATGAATGCGGCGCGCGAACTGGCAGAGATCGGCAATGACGACGCCAATGACACCACGAAATGGTTCCGGATCCTCGGCACGCCGCCGCTGCGCAGCGTGTTCGAAACCGCCTTCGGCCTGCCCGCGGGATTCGGCCAGCTCGACATCGACCGCCAACTGGAAGTTTTTCGGGAGGCGGCGAGGGACAAGCTGGGCATCGGGGCGGTGGACGATTTCGCGGACGAGGCCTTGCGAGAAAAGCTGGTCG
This sequence comes from Alphaproteobacteria bacterium, assembly GCA_030428025.1. Lineage (GTDB taxonomy): Bacteria > Pseudomonadota > Alphaproteobacteria > Rhodobacterales > Rhodobacteraceae > Roseovarius. Next base: position 4,929 of record JAUIBJ010000262.1, on the reverse strand, counting down.
AAACCTATCTGCTGCGCGACCAGATCAAGGCTTTCGCCGCCCAGACACCGCAATCCATCGCGCTTACCCTGCTGCAGGCGTGACCCGACCCGCCCATTGGGAAGCGGCCCGCGGCGGCCGGGCCAGCTGGTTGGACGCGGAAGGGGCCGCGCTCTGCGCCGCCCGTGTGGCGGGCCCGGCCTGAACGCGGCCCTGCCCTGCGCGGCGCAGAATCAGACTCAGCCGCTGAAAGCTGTTTTGGGCTGAAACTGTCTCCTTTTCGGCGATGAAAGCATCGAGTTCGGGCCAGGCGCGCAGCGCCTTGTCGAGCTCGGGGTCGCTGCCCTCTGAATACAGCCCGGCCTTGACCATGGTTTCCGAGCGGGCATAGGCGCCCAAGAGGCTCCGGCTGCGCAAGATCAGGCGGTTCTCCTCCTCGTTGGCCGCGCGCGGCAGGCTGCGAGAGACCGACCGCAAAACATCGATCGCCGGATAGCGCCCGCGCTCGGCAATCGCCCGGTCAAGCACCACGTGCCCGTCGAGCACCCCGCGCAGGATGTCGGCCACCGGTTCGTCCATGTCCGACCCGGCGACGAGCACGGAGAAGAGCGCGGTGATATCGCCCGCCGCCCCCGCGCCGGGCCCCGCCCGCTCGCACAGCGCCATGATCTGATGCGCCGTGGAGGCGGGAAAGCCGCGCAGCGCCGGCAATTCGCCTGCTGCGGTGGCGATTTCGCGATGTGCCTCGGCGAAGCGAGTGACAGAATCGGCCAGAAAGAGGACGTGCCGACCCTGTTCGCGAAAATGCTCCGCCACCGCCATTGCCGTCCAGGCGCAGCGCCGGCGCACGAGGGGTGAGCGATCGGAGGTGGCCGCCACCACGATCGAACGGCGCATGCCCTCGAGCCCCAGCACCGTGTCGATGAAATCGCGCAGCTCGCGCCCGCGCTCGCCAATCAGAGCGAAGACCACGAGATCGGCCTGCATGTTGCGGCCGAGATGGCCGAGCAGGCTGGTCTTGCCGACGCCCGAGCCGGCGAAGAGCCCGATCCGCTGCCCGCGCGCAACCGGAAGAAGCGTGTTGAAGACCGCCATTCCGGTTTCCAGCCGCGCGCCCAGAGGGCGGCGATGCACGGGCGAGGGCGGCGCGGCGCGCAGGGGCCGCGGCACCTCTCCGCGCAGGATCGGGCGGCCGTCGAGCGGCTGACCGAACGGGTCGACCACCCTGCCGACCCAGCTGTCATCGGGTGCGATCTCGCCCGCCCGTTCCAGCACCGCGCACTGGCCAAGCGCCACCCCCGTCGGCGCCTCGTCAGGCAGCATCGTCACATGTTCCTCTGTCAACTTGAGCACCTCGCCCGTCAGGTCCGGTGCGCTCTCGCGGCGAAGGCGCAGCCTGTCGCCCAGGCGCGCCACGCGCGAAAGACCGGTGAGGCGCACGAGGTTGCCTTCTACCGCCACCACACGTCCCAGCGCATGATCGGGGGGAAGCGCGGCAATCTCTGCGCGCAGGGCGGACAGGGCGGCCTGAAGCATCGAACTCTCCTGAAATCTTCTGAAAACAATTTCTAAAGGAATCACGGTTAAGCCTTGATTGAAGCAATCGAGGAGAATCCCGATGTTCGAAAATCTGGCGGTCTTCCGCCTTGCCTATGCGATGGCCACCCATGCCGGCGCCCGTCAGGCCGTCGTTGCACAGAACATGGCCAATTCCGACACACCGGGCTATCGCGCACAGGATATCGCGCCATTTCAGGCCGAAACAGAGACGTATCAGGCCACATTCACATCTCGCGCCACACGGCCCGGCCACCTTCACGGCACCGGCACCGGGACAACGTTCGCGGTGGGCGACAGGCCCGGCGCGGTGGCGGATCCCAACGGCAACTCCGTCTCGCTGGAGACCGAGATGATCCATGCCGTCGACACCAAGCGGCAGCATGACAGGGCACTGACGATCTACCGCTCGTCGCTGACCATCCTGCGCGGCGCCATCGGCCGCAGATAAGGGGAAGGACGATGACCGATTTCTCGGATTCGCTTTCGCTGTCCGCCAGTGCGCTCAAGGCGCAGACGCGCCGCCTGCGCCACCTGTCGGAAAACATCGCCAATGCCGACACACCCGGCTACCGGCGCAAGACAGTGCCGTTCAAGGCGGCTTTCGACGAGGCTGGCCAGTCCGGCCGGGTCGAGGCCGGGCGGGTTCGGCTCGACCGGACGGAGCCGGAACGGATCTACGACCCGTCCCATCCGCTTGCCGACGCAACCGGCCATTATGCCGGCTCCAATGTCAATCTGGTGATCGAACTGGCCGACGCCCGCGAGGCGCAGCGCAGTTACGAGGCCAATCTCAAGATGTTCGAACAGGCAAGGCAGATGTCGAAAAGCCTGATGGACCTGTTACGCAGATAGAGGAGATCCAGAATGGATATCAACACTCTCGGCGCTGCCCAGAAATATGCAGCAGCCCGCCCCGCCACCGAGCCGAAGGCCGATGCCGCCGGGGCGGGCGACGTCCTCAAGGACATTGCCCGCGATTTCGCCTCGACCCTGCAGGAAGGCGAAGCCACGGCCCGCGCCGCAATGACCGGCGAGGCCGATCCGCATGCGCTGGTTCAGGCGCTGGCGCAGACGGAACTGGCGGTGGAGGCCGCCGTCACCGTTCGCGACAAGGTTGTCGAGGCCTATCAGGAAATCCTGCGGATGCCCGTCTGAACCGATGCCGGACGAGTTGGTTTTCTTCGACACGATGCGCCAGGGGCTCTGGGTCGCGACAGTCATTTCACTCCCGATCCTGGGCATCGCCCTTCTGGCCGGTCTCACGGTGGGCCTGTTCCAGGCGCTGACATCGATCCAGGAACTGACCCTGACCTTCGTGCCCAAGCTGGCGGCCATCGTCGTGGTCTTCTGGCTGTCGATGGGCTTCATGACCCAGACGCTGGTGGCCTTCTTCCAGGACCGGCTGGTGCCGCTGATAACCGGAGGATGACATGGAAGCAGCCGGATACACCACATTGACCCGCCAGAGCGGCCTTTTGAAGGAAATGCAGGTGCTGGCCAACAACATCGCCAACGCCTCGACAACCGGCTACCGGCAGGAAGGGCTCGTTTTTTCCGAGTATGTGGTGCGCACGAGAGAAGGGCCCTCGCTGTCCATGGCGCGGGCTACGGCGCACAACATCTCGATGGCGCAGGGGGCGCTGACGGCTACCGGAGGGACGTTCGATTTCGCCATCGAGGGCGAGGGCTTCTTTCTGGTCCAGACCGGGGAGGGTGAGCGGCTGACCCGGGCCGGCAATTTCACCACCTCGGCGACGGGGGAGCTTGTCACGCTCGACGGACACCGTGTGCTCGATGCCGGCGGCGCGCCGCTCTTCATCCCGCCCGACGCCACCGATCTCAATGTTTCGGGCGACGGCACGATCAGCGCCGGGGGCCGGCCGCTCGGCCAGCTCGGCCTCGTCACCCCGGCCGACCGGCTCGACCTGGTACGCGAGGGCAGCGCCCTCTTCCGGACCGATGGCGAACTGGTGCCGGTGGAAGAGGGCCGCATCCTGCACCGCTTCCTCGAGAATGCCAATGTCGACCCGGTGCTGCAGTTCGCCCGCATGGTCGAGGTGCAACGGGCCTATGAGCTGGGCCAGAGCTTTCTGGATGCAGAGAACGACCGGATGCGCGACGCCCTACGCGCCTTCACGCAGAGTTAGAGCCACATAGAAAGAGGAGACGAGCATGCGCGCCCTGAAGATCGCCGCCACCGGCATGGCCGCCCAGCAGATGCGGGTGGAGACCATTTCCAACAACCTCGCCAACATGTCGACCACCGGCTACAATACCCGGCGGGCGGAATTTTCCGATCTGCATTACCAGCAGTTGAGCCGTGCCGGAACGATCAACGCAGCCGACGGCACGGTGCTGCCCACCGGCGTTCAGCTCGGCCTGGGCGTGCGGCCTTCGGCCATCTCGGTGCATCTGTCCCAGGGCGCGCTCTCGCAGACGGGCGGCGATCTGGACCTTGCCATCGACGGGCGGGGATTTCTCGAGGTCACGCTGCCCTCGGGCCAGTCGGGCTATACCCGTGACGGAGCGCTGAAACGCTCCGCCGACGGCCTGATCGTCACCTCCGACGGCTTCGCCGTGGCTCCGGACATCACCATTCCCGATGACGCGCGCAGCCTGTCGATCAATGCCGATGGCGAAGTCTATGCCTATTTCGCCGATGCCGCCGAAGCCGAGCTTCTGGGTCAGTTCAACCTGGTGGGCTTCACCAATCCCAAGGGGCTCGAGGCGATCGGCGGCAACCTCTTTCGGGAAACCGAAGCCTCGGGGCTGCCGCAGGTGAGCACGCCCGGCCAGGACGGGCTCGGCACGCTCCGGCAGGGCTATCTGGAGGACAGCTCTGTAGACGCGGTTCGCGAGGTGACCGAACTTATCGAGGCCCAGCGCGGCTACGAACTCAACGCCAAGGTCATTTCCGCCGCCGACCAGATGCTGGGCGCGACCACCCAGGTGCGCTGATGCTGTCGCGCCTCGCCCTGTATATTACCCTTTCTCTGGCTGGAATCGCGGCACAAGCCGACACCGTCGTCGCGGCGCGCACCATCCGGGCGCAGAGCGTGATTGCGGCCCAGGATCTCGCCGTCAGGGAGGGCGAAATGCCCGGCGCCGCCACGCACGCGGGCGATGTGATCGGACAGGAGGCGCGGGTGGCGCTCTATGCCGGTCGCCCGATCAGGCTGGCCGACATCGGCCCGCCCGCCGTGGTCGACCGTAACCAGATCGTGCCGCTCATTTTCGATCATGGCGGGCTGCGCATCTCCACCGAAGGCCGTTCGCTCTCCCGTGCCGGTGCCGGCGAGTGGGTGAGAGTGATGAACCTCACTTCCCGCAGCACTGTTTCCGGCCGGGTGGCGGCGGATGGCCGCGTCTATGTTTCCCCCTGAGGAGGTT
>JAUIBJ010000261.1 GCA_030428025.1 Alphaproteobacteria bacterium | reverse complement strand
ACGCCACGCTGTGGAGATTGCGCCCATGCGGCGCGCGGCGGCCTGGCTCACCGAGTTCAGCACCCTTTACGAACAGGAGGTCCAGAATGGGACAGATGCGACTGAATGATGTCGTCGGCGAGATCGTCGGCGAAGTGATCGCGGGACGCGCGATCAACAAGCGGCAAGCGGCTGTCAACCGCTGGGACGATATCGATGCAGATGGCCAGTACCTCGCCGGGATCGATGGCGTTGTCGCGCGCATCGACACGCGTGCCCGTCGTCTGAAACTCAAGGCCGAACGGTCGTCCGCGCCCGAGCAGGCAGTTTTGCCGTTCCAGCTTCCGGCGGCGGTTGCGATGGACATCGACGGCACGACGCTGGTCGCCACGCGTCAGTTGTCGCGAGAAGGCTTCGAACGAGCGATCGAGATCCGGCGCCTGCAGATCGCCAACGATCAGCATGCGCTGCGCGAATGGCGCAACGCGCTGCGCCAGGCTGATCAGTTCTGGGCGGCCAACCCGGACTGGAGCTTCGGTAACTGCCTGGATGCCATTTTGGCAAAGGGCGGCACCCCGCTCGGTGGGGAGGCAGTGCAATGAAAACGTTGCTTCCCAGTCCCAACACTCCGGCTGCCGATCTCGCTCTGCTTGAAGAACAGCGGCGCGCCATGCGGCGCGAGGCCCTCGCATATCTCGAGGAAGCCGACCGGCTGGACGCGCTCTACGCAGCGGTGACCGGCGACATGGCCGTCATGTCGGACACCAAGTCCCAACCCGATTCTGACATGGGAGACCTGTGATGGCGATTTCTCTCGCTTCCCTTCGTACGAACACGGCGCTGACGCCGCCGCGCATCCTGATGCACGGTGTGGCCGGGGTGGGCAAATCCACCTGGGCCGCGGACTCTGACCGGCCAGTGTTCATCATGACCGAGGACGGGCTCGGCAAGCTGCAGGTGCCCCATTTCCCTCTGGCGACCAGCTATGCCGATGTGGCTGAAGCCCTCGAAGCGCTTCTGTCGGAGGACCACGATTTCGGCACCGTCGTCATCGACAGCGTGGACTGGCTCGAGCCGCTGATCTGGGCTGAAGCCTGCAAGCGCAACAACTGGGCGTCCATCGAGGCGCCCGGCTTCGGGAAGGGCTACGCCGAGGCGCTGAATGTCTGGCGCGACTACCTCGACAAGCTCAACGCGCTCCGCGACGAGAAGAGCATGGCGATCATCCAGATTGCCCATACCGACATCAAGCGTTTCGACAGCCCCGAGCACGAACCCTACGACAGGTACGTGATCAAGCTGCAGACCCGCGCCTCTGCGCTGCTGCAGGAGCATTCGGACGTCGTGCTCTTCGCCAACTACCAGATCTCGGTCGCCAAATCCGACGTCGGCTTCAACAAGAAGGTGACCCGGGCGCTCGGGTCGGGTGCGCGCGTCATGCACACCGAGGAGCGTCCCGCCTTCCTCGCCAAGAACCGTTACGGCCTGCCGGACACGCTCGAGCTCAGCTGGGCCGAGTTCATGGCGGCCATGCCCCAATCCGAATGATTGCCCAGAAAGGACCAGACCATGGCACGTTTCGACACGTCCTTCGACGCCACCAGCGTTGAGCCCACCACCGCCTATGAGCTTCTGCCCGCAGGCAAGTATCGCGCACAGATCGTCGAGAGCGAGATGCGCGTGACCCGCAACGGCATGGGCCAGTTTCTCTGGCTGATGATCGATATCCTCGAAGGCGAGCACAAGGGCCGGAAGGTCTTCGACCAGCTGAACCTTGTGAACCCGAACCCGACGACCGTGGAGATCGCGCAGCGCACGCTGTCAGCCATCTGCCATGCCACCGGCAAGATGCATGTCAGCGACAGCGAGGAACTGCACATGATCCCGATGACGATCCAGGTGAAGATCCGGCCGCCGAAGAACGGCTACGGCGAAAGCAATGCCATCGCCTACCTGCCGCAAGACCGTGCCGCGGCGCCCCGTTCAGCTCAACCGGCCCCGTCTGCGCCCGCCCCGTCGGCCTCTCCCGCCAAAATGGCCTCCGCGCCCTGGAACAAGAAGGGCTGATGCCTTGCGCCGCCCTGACCTGGTGACGGCCGGGGCGGCGACCACCCCCATCTGAGGATATGTCCATGACCGATATGACCAACGCGGCCCCCGTGGCCGCGACCAGCCCCGGCTTGCCTGACGATCAGCGGCGGTTGATCGAACTCGACGATGCCATCGCCAAGATCCGGACCCAGATCGCAACGGCAGATCTGGCCCGCCAACGGCAGCGCAAACCCATTGATCCCGACTGGTTCCACCGCGCGCACACGGCGCTTCGGCATCTGAGCCGCGAGCGGGCGGAACTCTTGGCCCAGGGCACTGGTCGCCGCCGTCGCGAAAAGCTGAAAGACGCGCTGATCGGCGTCCTGCGTGAGCGCCATGACCCCGCGACCTGGACCGTCATTCTGGCCGAGGCTCAGGCCCGCAGTGAACGGGAGGGTCTGTGATGGCCGAGCTTCCTGAAGCCCCCACGCCGACGCTGACGGCGATCTATGCCGATTATGAGGCCCGCCAGGGTGATGGTTTCCGCGATCACCTCGGAGCGTCGATCATCGGCAAATCCTGCACCCGGGCGCTCTGGTACGATTTCCGCTGGGTCACGCCGGCGCGCCATTCCGGCCGCTTGTTGCGCCTTTTTGAGACCGGCCAGCTGGAAGAGGACCGGCTCGTGCGCAACCTGCGTGCCACCGGGGCGACCGTGCTCGAGGTCGATCCCGAGACCGGCCGCCAGTTCCGCGTCGAGGCCCATGGTGGGCATTTCGGCGGATCGCTGGATGGCGTGGCCATCGGCATCCTCGAGGCCCCAAAGACTTGGCATGTGCTGGAGTTCAAGACCCATGGGGTCAAGAGCTTCACCGAACTGACCTACAAGGGCGTCGTTCTGGCGAAGCCCCAGCACGCCGCGCAGATGCAGATCTACATGCATCTGACGGGGATCACGCGCGCCCTCTACGTGGCGGTCTGCAAGGACACCGATGCACTGCATATCGAGCGCATCGAGGCTGACAGCGGCGTGGCAGAGCGCCTGCTGGACAAGGCCGGGCGCGTCATCTTCGCCCAGCAGCCGCCCGAGCGGATCAGCGAAGACCCGGCCTGGTTCGAATGTCGGTTCTGCGATCACCACGCCGTCTGCCACGAGGGTGGTAGGGCGGCTGTGACATGCCGGTCCTGCCTACATGCGACGCCCGTCGGAGCGCTTCCAGAAGAAGTGGGAACTGGTTCTTCGTCCGGAAGCGCGACCAAACATAACCTCGGCGGCTGGCACTGCGCCCGCCACGACCGGATGCTGACAGCGCTCGAACAGCGCGCCGCCTGCAACCGTCATCTTTTCATCCCCGATCTCGTCCCGGGTGAGGTCATCGATGCGGGCGACGATGTCGTCGCCTACCGCATGGCCGATGGCTCCACCTGGGCAAACGACGCCCGCACGACGGAGGCCGCGCCATGCTGACCCTGCGCCCCTATCAACAGGCCGCGATCACATCGATCTACGGCTATTTCCAAGAAAACAAAGGCAACCCGCTGGTGGTGATCCCGACTGCCGGGGGCAAGAGCTTGGTGATGGCCGCCTTCATCGAGGGCGTGCTGAAGGCATGGCCCGACCAGCGCATCCTGATCGTGACCCATGTCCGCGAGCTGATCGCCCAGAACCATGCCGAGATGATCGGGCTCTGGCCCGAGGCCCCGGCCGGCATCTATTCGGCTGGCTTGGGCAAGCGCGAGGCGCAGGCCCGCGTTCTTTTTGCAGGTATCCAGTCGATCCATCGCCGTGCCCACGAGGTCGGCCACACCGATCTCGTGCTGATCGACGAGGCGCATCTCATCCCCGGCAATTCCAGCACCATGTACCGCCGGTTCTTGGATGGCCTGACCCGGATCAATCCCGCGCTCAAGGTGATCGGGCTGACCGCTACGCCGTTCCGGGTCGACAGCGGCATGTTGCACCAAGGTAAGAACGCGCTCTTCACGGACATCGCGTTCGAGGCGCCGGTGCGCGATCTGATCGACGCCGGCTATCTGAGCCCTCTCGTGTCGAAACACCCCAACACGCGGCTCGATGTCTCGAAGGTCGGCACGCGCGCGGGGGATTTCATCCAGCGCGATCTGGCGGCCGCCGTCGATCAGGAGGCGATCACCCGGGCAGCGGTCAGCGAGATCATCGAGCATGGGCGCGATCGTAAATCCTGGCTCGCCTTCTGTTCCGGCGTCGAGCACGCCCGCCATGTGGCGGAGGAGTTCGTCCGGCAGGGGATCAGCTGCCGCACCATCTTTGGCGATACGCCGAAGGAGGAGCGCGATGCGATCATTGCCGCCTTCAAGCGCGGCGACATCCGGGCGCTGGCCTCGATGGGCGTGCTGACCACTGGCTTCAACGCGCCTGCCGTCGATCTGATCGCGCTCCTGCGCCCGACCAAATCCGCAGGTCTCTACGTCCAGATGGTGGGCCGCGGCACCCGGCTCGCGCCGGGCAAGGAGAACTGCCTCGTTCTGGACTTCGCCGGCAATGTTCGCCGCCATGGGCCAATCGATCTGGTGCGGCCCCGGCGGCCTGGTGAGGCGGGCGGTGGCGAGGCCCCGACCAAGATCTGCCCCGAATGCGACAGCATCGTCGCTCTCTCGGCGACGGACTGCCCGGACTGTGGCCATGTGTTTCCGGAGCGCGAGGTGAAGATCGCTCCCACCGCGGCCACGCTCCCGGTCCTGTCGCCGAAGGTTCAGTGGCTGCCGGTCCATGGTGTATCCTACAGCCGCCATGACAAACGGGGCGGGAAGCCCTCGTTGAAGGTAACCTATAGCTGCGGGCTCAAGTCCTACAGCGAATGGGTCTGCATCGAGCACCACGGCTACCCTCGCCAGAAGGCGGCTGAGTGGTGGCGCACCCGTGCTCCGGGCTGCCCGGTGCCGCTCACCGTCGATCAGGCCATCGCGGAAGCCGCGCGTCTTGCGCGCCCCAGCGCAATCTCGGTCCGTCCCTCGGGCCGCTATGTCGAAATCTCCGGCTACAGGTTTGACCCATGCGCGCACTCCACACCGGCCTCTGCGCCGTCTGCCACCGGCAACCTCGTGGGTTTGGCTGGTTCGACCGGGATTTCCGGGTCGCGGACCCGCGCCGCGATGCCAGCCGCAAGAACCTCTGCAGCCGGACCTGCCAGGACATCTGCCATGGGAGGAAGGGCATGATCGATCCCACCCCGAACGAGGCCGAGGCCATGACTGTCGGCGGCCAACAGGGCGGCGCCTATCTCGAGAGCCTCGGTAAATCCGATCTCGCCACCCTGACCGAGACCGAGTGGGACCGCTTCATCGATGCGGTCATCACCGGATATTGCGACCACCTGCGCGAGCTTGCGGCCAAGGACCGCCACCGCCTCGACGCGATGATCTCCGAGGTACCCTTCTGATGGCCGACACATCCTTCATGGCGCGCTTCGGCGCGCGGCTTGTCACCAATGGATATGCCATCCTGCCGATCGGTCCGGGCACCAAAAAGCCCGGCCGCTACCTTCGGGGGGCATGGACAGATTATCCGGAATGGAACCGCCATGCGGAACGCGGCACCACCGAGGTCGAGGTGGCGACCTGGTCCAGTTGGCCCGGCTGCGGCGTCGGGATTGTCGGCGGTGCGGTTGCGGCGGTCGATATCGACATCGCCGAGGACGCGGAGTTGGCGCTGGAGATCGAGCGCCTTGCGCGCGCACGTCTGGGCGATACGTCCGCCCTTCGGA
>JAUIBJ010000260.1 GCA_030428025.1 Alphaproteobacteria bacterium | reverse complement strand
GGGCCCTCGTAGTTCGATCGCATCACCCGTCGCGCCGCGGCCATGTCGCGTTCGCTTTCCTCCTGATCGCCCATGAAGCCCACGACGCAGATGGCAATCTCCGGCAGGCTTGGCAGCGCGTCAAGGAACGCCTCGTGGCTGTCGTAATCGAGCGCGTCGAACTCGTGCAGGCTTACGTCGACGCCGTGGCGAAGGGCCATGTCGGCCTTTTCCTGCTCCAGCGTTGCGGCATCGCGGGCGGCAAGCTGCACCGCGTGGCCCTCGGCGGCATAGGCACGTGCCAGCGCAAGCCCCATGTCGGACCGCCCGCCCAGAACCAGAACCGCGCCGCCGCTCACAGCCCCAGCCTTTCGGACTGCATTGAGGAAAAGGCGCGTGCCGCGCCGGTGGTGCGCCGCATCTCGACGAAGTCCTTGGTGCGCGGGTCGGCCTTGTGCAGGGTGTCTTCGGTCATCCGCGCGTCCTTGGCGAGGTAGAACCGCCCGCCATGATCGAGCGTAATCCGGTCGAGAGTATCCATCAGTCTGAGCACCTTGTCGGAAAGGGGAAAGTCGAGCGCCAGCGTATAGCCGGGCATGGGAAAGGAGAAACAGCCGCCTTCGGGGCCCATCTTCTTGAGTACCGCGAGGAAAGAGCCCTGTCCGGCGTCGGCGGTGGTGCGCAAGAGCGCCTCCAGCCCGGTGCGGGCGTTTTTCTGGGGAAGCACGCATTGGAACTGCAGAAAGCCGCGACGGCCATAGATGCGGTTCCAGCCGAGGATGCTGTCGAGCGGATAGAAATAGGTATCCCACGGGACATAGGCCGTGCCGCTCTTTCGGGCGCCGAGGCGGTAGTAGAGCGCGTTGAACGTACCGACCGACCAGCGGTTGAGTGCAAAGCCCGGCGCGCTGAACGGGACCTTGCGCCGTTTGCGCGGTGGCGGGCCAAAGGGCACCTGCCGGAAGCGCGTGGGCAAGCCGTCGAGTGGCGCATGTTCGCCCAGCATCACCACCGACCGGCCCAGAGCGTCGCCCTTGGCCAGACAGTCGATCCAGGCCACGGAATAGGGTGCCGCGTCGGCCGCCTCGAGTTCGGCCATCGCCGCGTCGAGGTTCGGCGCCGCGCGCGAACTCTGGCGGATCCAGCCCGTTTCAACCCGGCGCAGGCGCAGCGCGGCGCGCAGGATCACTCCGGTCAGGCCCATGCCGCCCAGCGTCCAGTCGAACAGATCCGCATGCTTCTGCCGCGAGGCACGGGTGACATGGCCGTCCGCGCCCATCACGTCGATCCAGTCGACGAAATTGCCGAAACCGCCGTCGAGATGGTGGTTCTTGCCATGCACATCCGCCGCGATCGCGCCGCCCAGCGAGACGAACTTGGTGCCCGGCGTCACCGCGGGAAACCAGCCGCGCGGCAGAAAGGCGTCGATCACGTCGCCCAGCAGAACGCCCGCCTCGGCCACCAACTGGCCAGTGGTGTCGTCGAAAGCGATCATGCGGTTGAAATGGCGCATCGCCACCGTGTTGGCGCGGTTCATGGCGCTGTCGCCATAGGCCCGGCCGTTGCCGCGGGCGATCATCGGGCCGACGCCGCGCGCAAGTTCCAGCCCGGCCATGCCACGCGGGGCCGTGACGTTGCAGTCGGCCACCGGGTAGCGACCCCAGCCAGACAGTCTCATTCCGCCGCCTCGGCCCGGACGCCTGTGGCGAAGACGAAGCGCTTGTCGAGCTGGTACTTGGTGACATAGCCCACCGTCAGGCCCAGCACCGCGCCCGCCTCGCGCATCATGTCGGTCCGCCAGATCAGCCAGAAAAGCGTTTCGCTGCCCCAGAAGATACAGGTGGTGACCACGCCCATGGCGGTATAGAGTGCGAATTTCCGGCCGTGATTGGCAAGGCCGCCTTCCATGTCGAAGAATATCCAGCGCTTGTCGAGCAGGTATTTCACCACCAGCCCCGTCAGCGTGCCCGCTGCGATTGCAAGGGCCAGCGCGGTGCCTTCGCTTCCCCAGGGCAGGGCAAGCACCGCCCGCTGGGTGGCGAGGTTTACCAACACGGCCACCACGGCGAAGGTGGAATAGCGAAGGATGAGCGTGCCGCGGCTCACAAGACCGAAGCCCCGACGGCACAGGCCGCCACCACAAGGATGCAGACGAGGCTGACCGGATCCTGCACGGAATAGACGATCGGGTCGTCCTCCATCTGGCCGCGATGGGTGACCAGCGCGATGCGGCTGATCCAGTACATCAACACCAGGCAGATGCCCCAAAGCAGCCAGGGGGTGGTGTAAAGCTCCTGCACCGCCGGAGAATTGAGATACAGCGCCAAGACCAGCACGGAGATATAGCCCGAGGCGGTGGTCATCTGTGTGACCAGAGGCAGATCGTCCACGTGATAGCCGCGCCGCTTGGCGGTGGTGACGCCGCGCTTGACGAGGTCCACCAGTTCCGCCTGCCGCTTGACCGCCGCCAACGAGAAGAAGAAGAACATCGAGAAGGCCAGAAGCCACACCGACAGGCCCAGCCCCGTGGCCACGCCGCCGGCGATGATGCGCAGGGTGTAAAGCCCTGCCAGCGTTCCGATATCGGCCACCGCGCGGCGCTTGAGGAAGGTGGAATAGATCGTGGTCAGAACGAAGTATCCCAGGATGACCCCGAAAAGCTGTATCCCCGAAAGTGCCGCCACTCCCAGCCCGCCCAAAAGCAGCAAGGGCACCATCAGCGTGCCATGCGCGATCGGCAGTCGCCCCGAGGCCAGCGGCCGACGCGACTTGCGCGGGTGGGCTCGGTCGGCCCGCAGGTCCATCAGGTCGTTGAGCACATAGCCGCTGGAACTCACCAGGCTGAAGGCCACGAAGGCAAGGCAGGCCTGCAGCATCGTCATCGCCCCGAAGGATTGCGCGGCAAAGACCGGCACGAAGACCAGCACGTTCTTGAGCCACTGATGCGGGCGCAGCGCCTTCATGTAGGCGGTCTTGGTGCCGGTCGCCAGATCCTCGCTTTCATGCCCCAAGGCGGCGACCTGCCGGCGCAGGCTTTGCGGAGCATCGACGGTGATGCATTTCGACGCCCCCTTCCATACCGCCAGATCGGCCGCACAGTCGCCGATATAGGCATAGCCCACGGCGCCAAATCGCTCTTCCAGAAACTGTGCCTTGCGCGCGCCCTTGAGATTGGTGACGCCGTCAGACCCGTGGGCTTCGTCGAAAAGGTCCAGATGCGCGGCCACTTTCTGCGCCAACCCCTCGTCGGCCGCGGTCACCAGCACCGCTCGGCCGCCGGCCTTGCGCCATTTGCGGATGTAGTCGAGCACAACCTCGTTATAGGGCAGGTTCTGGGCGTCGAACCGGCCCATCCCGGCCAGCCGCCGCTTCAGCGCAGCCTTCCCCTCGCTCAGTCCGCCGAGGGCGGCGAAAAAGGTACGCCAGTTGTCGGCCATGCCGGCCCAGAAACTTTCATACAGACTGTCGGAGCGGATCAGCGTGCCGTCGAGGTCCACCACAAGGACCGACATTTCGTCGCGCCTGTCTTTCGCCGTCATGCCGATTATCTGCCCGATTTTATCAATTGGCCGCGACCTTAGCATGTGCCGTGGGGTCAGGAAAGAGTCCTGACCCTTTCCAGGCTGCGAAAAGCCTTGAAAAACGGGGGGTGTGGCCGGTTCAGAACGCCTTGAAGGTCAGCGTCGTCTCGGTCCGTTCGATCCCCTCGATGTCGAGCAGGTGTTCATTGATGAAATGGCCCACATCGTCACCTTCGGGGATATAGAGTTTCAGCAGCAGGTCGAATGGACCGGACGTGGAATAAAGCTCGGAATGTATCTCGCGTAGGGCGATCTCCTCTGCCACGCGATAGGAGGTGCCGGGCTTGCAGCGGATGTTCACGAAGACGCAGCGCATATGCTCTCTCCCCTTATCTCTCGGGCGCATTTAAACGCGAATTCCGCCGGGAAGGAAACGGCGAATCTCGTCCAGGCGCCGGCCCGGCGCGGTTTGTTTTCAATCCACGATTTCGATCAGCGTATGGTCACGCCCATGCTCCAGAACCAGCCCATAGAGGGTCTTGGCATTTTCCGGATGCAGGCGAATGCAGCCGGCCGAGGCCGGCCGGCCCAGCCGTTCGACCTGATCGGTGCCATGAATGGCGTAATTGCCTGAAAAGAACAGCGACCAGGGCATCGGCGCGTTGTTGTAGAGCGTCGAGTAGTGCATCCGTTTCATGGATTGCACATAGAACAGGCCGCGTGGTGTGACCTTCCCCTGCCGGGCCGTCGAGACCGGCCAGCGATAGCGGGCCTTGCCGTCGAGAAAGACGGTCATGTCCTGATCCGACAGGTCGATCCGCGCAAGAAGCTCCGCCGACACCGCTGGTAGTGGCATCAGCGCCATTGCCACGATCAGCAGAAGTCGCATTACGCCGTCATGTGCCGCGCCCGCGCTCCGCGTTCGATGGCCGCCGCGTGCAGCCGGTCGATGCTGAGCTCGAACCGGATTTCCTCCAGCAGGCGCAACTCGCCTTCCGTAAGGGCGCCATCGGCGGCGGCCACGTCGCAGGCCAGCGCATAGGCGGTCTCGAAGAGCCGCTCGGGCAGGTTGTCGCGCACCAGACCGAAAAGCGCATCCAGCCCGTCCTCGACGCTGAACAGATCGAAAACCAGTTGCGACATGATCCGCATCCGGTCGAGATCGTAGGTGGCGAAGATCGGCAGGTTGTTCACCAGGCTTTCGATCGTGACAAGTTCGGCGGTGCGGATATCCTCGTCCGAAGCCGAGACCGCGATCATCACCGCGACAAGGCAGTCCTGCGGAGAGAGGGGGTGGGGAAGCTGGTCTTGCATCGCGGGTCCTTTCGGGAGGTCGTGTTGCGCTGCAGCATATGATCTGCCCCGGGCTGCGGCAAGCCCGCCTGAACCGGTCTCGTGGCCTTCCGCCGGCCGGCGGCTATGCCAGGTCGTGGGGCATCAACCCGCGGCCCGAGCGGCGCTTGCCGTTGACCCGGCCCCGGGCTGCGCCTACAAGGCAGACGATTTCAGAACCGGGACCGGACAGATGACCGACCAAGTGCTGCGCGACGCTGCGATGACCTCCAAGGCCTGGCCTTTCGAAGAAGCGCGCCGCATTCTCAAACGCTACGAAAAAGCACCGCCCGAAAAGGGGCATGTGCTGTTCGAAACCGGCTACGGTCCCAGCGGTCTGCCGCATATCGGCACCTTCGGCGAGGTGCTGCGCACCACGATGATCCGCCGCGCCTTCGAGGTGATCTCGGACATTCCTACACGGCTCGTCTGCTTTTCCGACGATCTCGACGGGATGCGCAAGGTGCCCGGCAACGTGCCCAATCGCGAGATGTTGCAGGAGCATCTTCAGAAGCCGCTCACCTCGGTGCCCGACCCGTTCGGCACACATGAGAGCTTCGGCCATCACAACAACGCCATGCTGCGCCGTTTCCTCGACACGTTCGGCTTCGAGTACGAGTTCATCTCGGCCACCGAGTTCTATGCCTCCGGCCAGTTCGACACGGTCCTGCGCCGCGCCGCCGAGCGCTATGACGACATCATGAAGGTGATGCTCAAGAGCCTGCGGGAAGAGCGCCAGCAGACCTATTCCATCTTCCTGCCGATGCATCCCGAAACCGGCCGGGTGCTCTATGTGCCGATGAAGGAGGTGAACGCCGCCGACGGCACCGTCACATTCGACGACGAGGACGGCCGCGAATGGACCCTGCCGGTCACCGGCGGCAACGTTAAGCTGCAATGGAAGCCCGATTTCGGCGCCCGCTGGGCGGCGCTCGGCGTCGATTTC
>JAUIBJ010000259.1 GCA_030428025.1 Alphaproteobacteria bacterium | reverse complement strand
CGCCAGGCTTGACGCCAGCCACGTCGAGGAAAGGAAACACGTGCCCGACCGCCCGAAGACGCCCCTGCTGGATCAGGTCTCGAGTCCGGCCGACCTCAAGCGGCTGAGCGATGCGCAACTGGTGCAACTGGCCCAAGAGTTGCGCGCCGAAACAATCTCTGCCGTCTCCGAAACCGGTGGCCATCTGGGCGCGGGGCTGGGGGTGGTGGAACTGACCGTGGCGCTGCACCATGTCTTCGACACCCCCCGCGACAAGCTGATCTGGGACGTCTCGCATCAGTGCTATCCCCACAAGATCCTGACCGGCCGGCGCGACCGCATCCGCACCATTCGCCAGAAAGGCGGGCTGTCGGGCTTCACCAAGCGCACCGAGTCGCCCTATGATCCGTTCGGGGCCGCGCATAGCTCCACCTCGATCAGCGCCGCGCTTGGCTTCGCCGTGGCGCGCGATCTGGGGGGGGCCTGCGACACCGGCCATGGCGACGCCATCGCTGTGATCGGCGACGGCGCGATGAGCGCGGGCATGGCCTTCGAGGCGATGAACAACGCAGGCCACCTGAAAAAGCGCCTGATCGTCATTCTCAACGACAACGAGATGTCGATCGCCCCGCCGGTCGGGGCGCTCTCCTCCTATCTGTCGCGTCTTTACGCGGGCGAGCCGTTTCAGGAATTCAAGGCGGCGGCCAAGGGAGCGGTCTCGCTTCTGCCCACGCCGTTTCAGGAAGGCGCGCGGCGCGCCAAGGAGATGCTCAAGGGCATGACCGTGGGCGGCACGCTGTTCGAGGAGCTGGGCTTTTCCTATGTGGGCCCCATCGACGGGCATGACATGCACCAGCTTCTTCCCGTTTTGCGCACCGTTCGGCAGCGCGCTACCGGGCCCACGCTGATCCATGCGATCACCAAGAAGGGCAAGGGGTATGCCCCGGCCGAACAATCCAGCGACGCGGGTCATGCGCGGGCCAAGTTCGACGTGGTCACCGGCGAACAGAAGAAGAAGCCTTCGAACGCACCGAGCTATACCAAGGTCTTTGCCCAGGCGCTCCTGGACCATGCCGCGCAGGACGACCGGATCTGCGCCATCACCGCCGCGATGCCCGACGGCACCGGGCTCGATCTTTTCGAGAAACGCTATCCCAGCCGCTGCTTCGATGTGGGCATTGCAGAGCAGCACGCAGTGACCTTTGCCGCGGGGCTGGCAGCGGGGGGGATGAAGCCCTTCTGCGCGCTCTATTCCACCTTTCTGCAGCGCGGCTACGATCAGGTGGTGCATGACGTGGCGATCCAGAACCTGCCCGTGCGCTTCGCCATCGACCGGGCGGGGCTGGTGGGGGCGGACGGGCCAACCCATGCCGGGGCCTTCGACGTGGCCTATCTGGCCTGCCTGCCCAACATGGTGGTGATGGCCGCCGCCGATGAAGCGGAGCTCAAGCACATGGTGGCGACCGCCGTGGCCCACGATACCGGCCCCATCGCCTTCCGCTATCCGCGCGGCGAGGGGCAGGGGGTGGAGATGCCCGAGCGCGGCGAGGTGTTGCCATTGGGCCGCGGCCGGATCGTCTCGGAAGGCGGGCGCGTGGCGATCCTCTCCTTCGGTACCCGGCTGGGCGAGGTGAGGAAGGCGCGCGAGGCGCTGATGCAGCGCGGCATCGAACCCACCATCGCCGACGCCCGCTTCGCCAAGCCCTTGGACGAGGGGCTGATCCTTGACCTTGCCGCACGGCACGAGGCGCTGATCACCATCGAGGAAGGCTCGGTCGGCGGCTTCGGCAGCCATGTGGCGCAGCTTCTGGCCGAGAAGGGCGTCTTCGACGGGGGCCTGAAATACCGCTCGATGGTGCTTCCCGACATCTTCATCGACCAGTCGAGCCCCGACGACATGTACGCCACGGCGAAGCTCGGCGCGGCGGATATCGAGGCAAAGGTGCTCGATGTGCTGGGCGTGGCGGAGCTGAAGGACAAGCGCGCCTGACGCGCCGCCGGTAGCGCAGAGCCCAGACGATGAAGGCCGGACAATCGCCCGGCCCTTCTTCTGTTCGAAAATATCCCGGGGGAGGCGTTGAAACCCGGCAGGGTTTCAACGTCGGGGGCAGCGCCCCCAAATCCCGCCGAAATTCACGCGCGCCGGCGGCGGCCGCCGGTCCGGCCGCCACGGCCGCGGCCTTCCTCGCCGGGCTTCGGCGGCGCCTTGTTGAACTTGATCCACTCGCCGCCATGCGGGTCGTTGTTGGTCAGGAAATTGGCGGCACGGATCGCCTCCATCTCCTTGCCCGCCTTGGGCTTGGTGGAACCCAGGCCGAAGAGCTGGCAGAAGGTTTCGTCGTCCATGTCCTCGGGCAGCACGATCCCGAGCGCCGCGACCTCGGCCTTCTTGGCCTCGATTTCCGACTGTTTCACCGGCAGCGCGATCGGGTTCATGATCGCGCTGGTCATGCCTGCTCCCATCGCCATCGGCAGGAAGGCATTGTTGATACCGTGCCGGTTGGGCAGCCCGAAGGAGATGTTCGAGGCCCCGCAGGTGGTGTTCACGCCCAGTTCCTCGCGCAGACGGCGGACCAGGGTAAAGACCTGCTGACCGGCGGTCGCCATGGCGCCAATGGGCATCACCAGCGGGTCGACCACGATGTCATGGGCGGGAATGCCGTAATCGGCAGCGCGCTCGACGATCTTCTTGGCCACGGCGAAGCGCACGTCGGGGTCTTCGGAAATGCCGGTGTCGTCGTTCGAGATCGCCACCACCGGCACGTTGTATTTCTTGACCAGAGGGAGGACCAGTTCCAGCCGCTCCTCCTCGCCGGTAACCGAATTGAGCAGCGGCCGGCCATGCGCCGCCGCCAGCCCCGCCTCCAGCGCGCCGGGCACCGAACTGTCGATGCAGAGCGGCACGTCCACCAGACCCTGCACCAGTTCCACCACCTTGGTCATCAGCGGCGGTTCGGTCTGGTTCGGATCGGGATTGGAGTTGTAGACAACACCCGCGTTGATATCGAGAACGGTGGCGCCTGCGGCGACCTGCGCCACGGCATCGGCCTCGACGGTCGAGAAATCGCCCGCTTCCAGCTCGGCGGCCAGTTTCTTGCGCCCGGTGGGGTTGATTCGCTCGCCGATCACGCAGAACGGTTCGTCAAAGCCGATGACGGCGGTTTTGGTTTTGCTCTCGACGATTGTGCGGGTCATATCTGGTCCTTCAGGAGGCGTTTACGGGTTTGGTGGCGTCGCCGCCGTGGTCGATCGCCCAGTTGGCGCTGGCCTTGATCCCGCCCAGCGGGAAGAAGTGGACGTTGGTGATATTGAATTCCGGATGTGCCGCCTTGTGCGCGGCCAGTTCGGAAATCACCTCGGTGGGCTCGTAGGGCACCAGCAGTTTCGAGACGTCCATCGCCCGGCGCTGAAGCACCCGGATCGACGGGCCCACGCCGCAGGTGATGGCGAACTTGATCAGCGTCTGCAGCTTGGTGGGGCCGGCGATGCCGATATGGATGGGCAGGGTGATGCCCGCCTCGCGCAGCGCATCGGCCCATTTGATGATCGGGCCGGCCTCGAAGGCGAACTGCGTGGCGATGGCCATTTCGGCATCGGTGCGCTCGGAGAACTTCTGTTTCCACGCCAGCGCGTCGCTGACATTGCGGGTCGAGCCGTCGGGGTCGATATCCTTGTTGCCCTCGGGGTGGCCGGCCACATGCAGGCGCTTGAAGCCCGCCTTGTCGAACTCGCCGGACTCCATCATCTGCATCGACGAGTGGAACTCGCCATGCGGGGTTTCCACGCCGCCCGCGAGCAGCAGCGCCTGATCGACACCGGCCTCGCCCTGATATCGTGCGATCCAGTCAGCCAGCGTTGCCCGATCCTTGATGATGCGGGCGGGAAAATGCGGCATCACCGGGAAGCCCTCGTTCGCCAGCCGCTTGGCGGTGGCGACCATGTCCTCGATCGGGGTGCTCTCGATATGGGCGATGTAGACGCGCGTGCCGGCGGGCAGCAGATCGCGGAAATCCTCGACCTTCTCGGCGGTGCGCGGCATCACCTCGATCGAATAGCCGGTGAGGAAGGCGGCCATCTTGCCGTCGGCCTCCGTGACGGTCTTTTCACGCTTCTTGAAGTTCAACAAAGCCATTGCGGCCTCCCATAGCGCAGGTGGCGGGCTCATGCCCAGCCGTCATTGGCGATCAGGGCCTTTATGCGCTCCTGATCGTATTCGGCGTCGAGCCGGGCCGCTTCGGCCTCGGCCACGTCAGAGGCCTCGCCCTCGACCTGATAGGGCGCAGCCTTGCGCCATTCGGCCAGATAGGCATCGGTGTCGGCCGCGCCAACCTTCATCGCCGCGCGGTCGATCGCCTGCTCGAACCGTTCGGGCAGGGGTTTCTTGGCGCCGCGACGGCCCTTCCCGACGATCACCTGCGCCGGAATGTCCCGCCAGTAGACGATGGTGACATCAACCATGACTGATTCCTCTTTTTCAGTGGCCCTTCTCTAAAGCAGAGCCGGGGCCGGGCGGGGTCGAATTTCGACAGATGAGCAGCACTGAGCGACAGCCGCACCCTATCGTCTTTCGCGCGGGCAGGCCACCGGGGCGGATCGTAAAATCCCTCATGTTCATTATGCGCCGCAGCCGGTGCTTGCGTGACGGCGCGCGAGCGCCTACTTTGAGATTAACTCGAAATGGAGGGCGTGGTCCATGGCGCCCAAGCGTCCCGTAGGTGCGGGCGCGATCCCGAAACCGGTAGAGAGCCCCGCACTGATTCCGCCCGAGTCCCCGCCGCTGTATGCGGCGCTGGATCTGGGCACAAACAGTTGCCGCATGCTGATCGCGCGCCCCCGGGGCGCGCAGTTCGCCGTTGTCGACAGCTTCTCGAAATCGGTGCAGCTTGGCGCCGGGCTGGAAAAGACCGGCCGGCTGTCGCGCGCCTCGATCTACCGCACGATCCAGGCGCTGCGCGTCTGCCAGCAGAAGATCCGCCGCAACAAGGTGCGCCGGATGCGGCTGGTGGCGACCGAGGCCTGCCGGCGCGCCGCCAATGGCAGCGACTTCATGGATCGCGTCCGGCGCGAGACCGGCCTCAGCCTCGAGGTGATCGCGCCCCAGCAGGAGGCCCAGCTTGCCGTGGTGTCCTGCGCGCCGCTGGTCAGCCCCAAGACCGAACAGCTTCTGGTGGTCGATATCGGCGGCGGCTCGACCGAGCTGGTCTGGATCGACCTCAAGGACGTGCCGCCGCAGGGCCGTGTGCAGGCGATCATGCGGATGCATGGCGGCTTCGACCTGCCTGATGGCGGCCGGCCCGCGGCCCGCGTGGTGGACTGGATCAGCGTGCCGCTGGGCGTGGCCACGCTGCGCGACCAGTTCCGCGACGTCGAGGACGACAGCGCGCGTTTCGCGCTGATGAGCTGGTTCTTCGAGGAGAATCTCGCCGAATTCGCCCCCTACAAGGACGAACCGCCTCGCGAGGGCTTCCAGATCGTCGGCACCTCGGGCACCGTCACCACCGTCGCAGCCAGCCATCTGGGGCTCAGGCGCTATGACCGCAACAAGGTGGACGGGCTGCGCATGACGTCCGACGAGATCGACAAGGTCATCCGCAACTATCTGGCCCTCGGCCCTGCCGGCCGCCGGCGCGACCCGCGCATCGGCATCGACCGGCAGGCGCTGATCATGTCCGGCGCGGCGATCCTTCAGGCGCTTCTGCGCTGCTGGCCCACCGACCGGCTGTCGGTGGCCGACCGGGGCCTGCGCGAGGGCATCCTTTACGCGCTGATGGCCGCCGATGGCGTTCTGAAGACCGGGGACG
>JAUIBJ010000258.1 GCA_030428025.1 Alphaproteobacteria bacterium | reverse complement strand
GTAATTCCGAACAACGCTAACCCCCTCCGTATTACCGCGGCTGCTGGCACGGAGTTAGCCGGGGTTTCTTTACCAGGTACTGTCATTATCATCCCTGGCGAAAGAGCTTTACGACCCTAGGGCCTTCGTCACTCACGCGGCATGGCTAGATCAGGGTTTCCCCCATTGTCTAAGATTCCCCACTGCTGCCTCCCGTAGGAGTCTGGGCCGTGTCTCAGTCCCAGTGTGGCTGATCATCCTCTAAAACCAGCTATAGATCGTAGGCTTGGTAGGCCATTACCCCACCAACTACCTAATCTAACGCGGGCCAATCCTTCACCGAAATTCTTTCCCCCGAAGGGCGTATACGGTATTAAACCCAGTTTCCCGGGACTATTCCGTAGTGAAGGGCATGTTCCCACGCGTTACTCACCCGTCCGCCACTAGATCCGAAGATCTCGTTCGACTTGCATGTGTTAAGCCTGCCGCCAGCGTTCGTTCTGAGCCAGAATCAAACTCTCAAGTTGAAAGGCTGTTACCAGCCTATCCTTGACGTTCGACCCTTGCACATCGTGTCTCACCCGGCTGGGTGAGACCCGTCTCTGTCTGTTGTGCATGGTCCTTGCGGACGATGCCGAACAAACAGTGAAGCTGACTATCCATCATCGGGCCGAAGCCCTAGGTAGTTGATATGCAAGAGTGTTCCGTCGTCTAGGACCAAACCGCCCGCATATCTCTTCAGATACCATCGATTTCAAAGAGCGTGAGAGACAAAATCGACTGGATGCGCCCTATCTTCTTTGGCGCGCCCCGCCTCATCGATCTCTCGTTGTTTTGTTCCGCCTCGTTGCCGCTGGCCCGTCTGGCGTCCCGTTGTGCGCCTCAGCGCCGCCGGTGAGGGGGTATTTACGGATTGCGGCTGCCCCTCGCAACCCCTTTTTTCGAGAAACGTCATCTTTTTTTCAAGAATCGTATTTTCTTAATAAATACAGACATTTGCATGATCAGAATTTCGGCAGGCGCGAGGATGGAAGGTGATTTCCGCACCCGTTTTGGCGCCGATTCCGGGCGATTCCGGGCTTTCCACAGGGTTTTCCCCAGACTCGGGCGGCACTCGACGAGGGAATCTCTCCGGAATCGGTGCCCGGATGGGCCTGCGACTCGTGGCATGGCCCGCACCGGGCGACTCGGTGAAAGGCAGTCTCCACCGCCGACCGGATTTCCGGGGGATTCGGGGGCGGTCAGGGCTGCGGCCGGGCCACCGTGCCGAGTGCGCGGCGCAGCTTGCCCGGCCCCGGCAGCCGCAGCGCCAACAGGCCCACAATGATCGTCAGCATGACCAACGGCTTCGCCTGCCAGCCCTTGACCAGCATCAGGTAATGCACCGCCCCCAGCACTGCCGCCGGATAGGTCAACCGGTGCAGCCGACGCCATCTCGGCCCCAGCTTTCGCACCGAAAGATTGTTGGAGGTCAAGGCCAGCGGTACGAGCAGCAGAAAGGCCGCCATCCCAACCGTGATGTAGGGCCGCTTCAGGATATCGGCCCAGACGCGTTCCAGCGCCTGCACATCCAGCACCGCCCAGACGAGAAGATGCACGCTCACGAAAAAGAAGCAGGCCAGCCCGATGGCGCGGCGAAACTTCATCAGGTTGACCCGTGCCAGCCGCCGCAACGGGGTCACCGCCAGTCCGGCGATAAGCAGATAGAGTGCGGCCTCGCCATAGGCGTGTTCGAGAGCCTCAACCGGGTTGGGGCCCAGATCGCCGTTCACGCCCCGCCAGAAAAGCCATCCAGCATAGGCAACGCTCGCCCCATAAACGGGCCAGGCCGGCAGGCGGCGAACGGCGCCGTTTATGGCATCGACTGCGGCCATCAATGGTACTTGATCAGGTCCATGCCTTCATAGAGGCCCGCCACCTCCTCTTCATAGCCGTTGAACATCCGCGTCGGGATCTTCTCGGCAAAGAGGCCCGAGCCCAGAAGCTGTTCGTATTCCTGGCTCCAGCGCGGATGGCTGCGGTTGGGGTTCACGTTGCTGTAGAACCCGTATTCGTTCGGGGCGTACTTGTTCCACGCGGTCGGCGGCTGGCTGTCGGTCAGGGTGATCCGCACGATCGACTTGATCGACTTGTAGCCGTATTTCCACGGCACCACCAAACGCAGCGGCGCGCCGTTCTGGTTGGGTATGTCCTTGCCATAGATACCGGTGGCCACCAGCGTCAGCGGATGCATCGCCTCGTCCAGCCGCAGCCCCTCGACATAGGGCCATTCGATCACCGGGCGCGCGACGCCTGGCATCTCGTCGGGGCGAAGCGCGGTTTCGAAGGCCACGTATTTCGCGGAGGACTGCACGCCTGCCATCTCCAGCAGATCGGCCAGTTCGAACCCGTTCCACGGAACCACCATCGCCCAGCGTTCGACACATCGGAAGCGATAGATGCGCTCCTCGACCGCCATCTTCTTCATGATGTCCTCGAAGGCGTATTTCCCGGGGCGTTCGACCATCCCGTCGATCGTCACGCTCCAGGGCTCTGTGGTCAGCATGTGGGCGTATTTCGCCGGGTCCTTCTTCCCGGTGCCGAATTCGTAGAAATTATTGTAACTGGTGATGTCGTCCCAATCTGTGGGTTCCAGCGTCTCGGCCCGCGCTTTCTGGCCCAGACCCGACAGGGCCAACCCTGCTGCCGCAACCCCGATCAGGGACCGGCGGGTCAGGAACACATGCTCAGGCGTAACGTCGTTTTCCGACAGGTCGTTTTTCCAGCGATGAGCCATGGCCGTTCTCTTCCCTCCTGCGCTTCTATGATTTTTCATCTAGCCTTGCGCGGCCCCTTGCGCAAAACAACACGGCTCACGAAGGCGTGGGCGGCTTGTAACTTGGAAGGATGCGGTTGAAGGGCACGCTGGTGCCGTCGGCCTGCACGATCCGCACGTGCCGGCGACGCATTTCGCGCGGCTCGGTCACACCCACGGAATGGGCGATGGTCTCGACCTCCTTCACCACGGCGCGGGCGTAATGCGCGACGCGCAGGTATTTCTCCTCGACCACCAGCCCCTTCTGCAGGCGCGGGTTGTGAGTGGTCACGCCGGTGGGGCAGGTGTTGCGGTTGCACCGCATCGCCTGGATGCAGCCAAGCGCGAACATGAAGCCGCGTGCGGAGGTGACGAAATCGGCGCCCGCGCAGATCGCCCAGGCCACGTCGCTTGGATTGATCAGCTTCGCGCTGGCCACGATCCGGATACGTTCCTTCAACCCGTAGCGGTCGCGCAGATCCACGACCCGCGGCAGGGCCTCTCGGATCGGCATGCCCACCAGATCGAGAAGCGGCATCGGCGAAGCGCCGGTGCCGCCCTCACCGCCGTCGATGGTGAGGAAATCCGGCGCATGTTCGGCTCCGCGCGCAATGATCGCCTCGAAGAGCGGCTCCATCGCATCGACCGAGCCCACCGCCATCTTCAATCCCGTGGGCTTGCCCGTCACCTCGCGAATATGACCCACCATGCCCAGCAAATCGTCCCAGGAATTGGCCTCCGGATGTCGGTTGGGCGAGATGCTGTCCTGACCCACGGCAATGCCTCGGATGCGGGCGATCTCGGGCGTTACCTTGTCACCGGGCAGGATGCCCCCCTTGCCTGGCTTGGCGCCCTGGCTCAGCTTCAACTCGAACATTCGCACGCAATCATGCGCGGCGACCTCCTTCAGCCTGTCATCGCTCAGGCCGCCTTGGGCATCGCGCACCCCGTATTTCGCGGTGCCAATCTGAAACACCACGTCGCAACCGCCCTCCAGATGATAGGGGCTGAGCCCGCCCTCGCCGGTGTTGAGCCAGATACCGGCCTCGCGGGCCCCACGGCTCAGCGCCCGCACCGCCGGCTTCGAAATCGCGCCAAAGCTCATCCCCGAGATATTGAAGATCGACGGCGCCTCGAACGGCAGCCTTGCGTTCGGCCCGATCACCAGCGGCTTCGTTTTGGCATACATGTCATCGAGCGGCGGAAAGGCGGCATTGGCGAATATCGCGGTGCCGGGCAACGTGATATTGCGGGTCGAGCCGAAGGGCACTGTATTGCCCTCGGCCTTCGAGGCCCGCCAGACCCAATCCCGCTGCGCCCGGTTGAAGGGCAGTTCCTCGCGGTCCATGGCGAAGAAATACTGTCGGAAGAACTCGCCCAGTTCCGAAAAGATGTGCCGGAACCGCCCGATCACCGGATAATTCCGGCGGATAGCGTCGCCGGTCTGGATCCGGTCGATCACGAAGAGAAGCAGCACGGCCAGTACCGCGAGGCCGATTGCCACGATGAACACCACCGCCGCCAGTTCGATGGCGCGGGATGCGAATCCCATGTCCAGGTCCATTCTTGTCCTCCGTTCGCCGGCCTGTTTCGGCCAGCCCACCCCGCAATCAGGATTCCGCGGAGCAGTCGGGACCACAAGTAACGATTTTTCATTTCCGTGTTGGATGGATGAAACGAGCCCGTCGGCCCGCATCGTTCACACAATGCTGACCCAAGATAACAAATCTTTGACTTGAAGAACCGAGGCGCCCGAGCTTAGCGGCCGCGCGCCCGATATCCAGTCCCATGAGCGAAAATCCCCGGTGAACCGGACGCGATCGTCCTCCGTAAGTCGATCCGAATGCTGAACGGGCATTCCCATTTTCAGTCAAGCAATCAGAAGGAAACTCACATGCTTCGCAGAACCTACCTCGCCCTTACCGCCGCCACCATGCTATCGGCCGCCGCGGCCCCCGCCCTTGCTGACGATCATTCGATGGATATCGTCGACACCGCGATCAACGCGGACGGGTTCGATACACTCGTTGCGGCAGTCAAGGCGGCCGATCTGGTCGAAACGCTGAAGGGCGAGGGCCCCTTCACCGTCTTCGCGCCGACCGATGACGCCTTCGCCGCCTTGCCCGAGGGCACGGTCGAATCTCTGCTCCAGCCCGAGAACAAGGACAAGCTGACCGCTATCCTGACCTACCACGTGGTGCCGGGCAAGGTGATGTCGGGCGATCTTTCGAACGGCATGACCGCGGCCACCGTCGAAGGCAGCGAGGTCACCATCATGACCGAGGGCGGCGTGATGGTCGACGACGCCAATGTCGTTCAGCCCGATATCGAGGCGTCGAACGGCGTCATCCACGTGATCGACAAGGTGATCATGCCGGATATGTAATCGAGCCGGCGAGAGCGCATCTCGGACGGGGCGGCCTCGCCGCCCCGTTTCCGTTTCGCGATTCGTGGAGGAGCGCACCAAAATGCATGGCTGCCATGGGCCTTTGTCTCCCTCAGGGAAACATTTCATTGATGAAATCCAGACTGTCTCCGACCCGCCCCACATTCCGCGCGCAACGACGCGGCACTGTCACCGAACGCCTTTTTTTCGCCACATTCGGACCACAGAAAAGCCCCTGCCTCCCGGGACCGCAAACCGGCGGCCGGGGGCGCTGCGTGGGGGCGTAGGCAACAATCGAAGAGGTCTGCCATGGCCCAGAGCATCATCGACCCCGCCCCGCAAGGCACCGCCACCCGTGCGCCCGACACCCTCCACGATCTTGCCCGCACCCGGGCCTCGGCGAAGGAGGGGGGTGCGCCGGATACCCCATACGCACGTCAGCCCGAGCGCGCCTTCTGGCGGCCCGCGGTCGCCGATCTGTCACCGATCGAGATGGGCGACATCTACAAGCCGCACTTCCCGGTCACCCGTCAGATGCGCATATCCGCCGCCGGCAGCTGTTTCGCCCAGCATATCGCGCGGCAGTTCCAGACACGCGGCTACCGTTTCATGGATGTCGAGCCC
>JAUIBJ010000257.1 GCA_030428025.1 Alphaproteobacteria bacterium | reverse complement strand
GTCGGATGTCTGCCTGATCGAACGCTCGGTGCTCACCGCCGGGTCGAGCTGGCACGCCGCGGGCGGCTTTCACGCGCTCAATGCCGATCCCAACATCGCCGGCCTGCAAGCCTACACCATCGACCTGCTGTCGGAGATCGAGAAGGAAAGCGGCCAGTCGGTAGGCATGCACATGACCGGCGGCATGACGCTGGCGGGCACGCCCGACCGCTGGGAATGGCTGCAATCGGCTTACCGCGTGTTCCAGTCGATCGGGATCGAGGACGTGCACCTGATCACCCCCGAGGAAGCGGGCGAGCTTTGCCCGATCATGTCCACCCATGGCATCCTCGGCGGCATGTGGGCCGAGCGCGAAGGCTATATCGATACCACCGGCACGGTCCACGCCTATGCCGGAGCGGCCAAGAAGCGCGGGGCGCAGGTGATCGAGCACAACAGGGTGCTGGAACTGACCCAGACCGCAGACGGCTGGGAAGTGGTAACCGAGAAGGGCACGATCCAGACCGAGCATGTGGTCAATGCCGCGGGCCTCTGGGCCAAGCAGGTGGGCCGGATGGCGGGCATCGAACTGCCCGTTTCGCCGCTCAACCACCATTACCTGATCACCGACACCATCCCCGAGGTGGCTGCGCTGGACAAGGAAATGCCCCTCGTGGTCGACCTCGAAGGCTTCACCTACATGCGGCAGGACCAGAAGGGCATGCTGCTTGGCATCTACGAGATCGACCACCAGCACTGGATGATGGACGGCGCGCCGTGGGAGTATGGCTTCGAGCTGCAACAGGAGGACCCCGACCGGATCGAAAACGAGCTGACCCTGGGCTTTCAGCGCTATCCCGTTTTGCAGGAGGCCGGGATCAAGTCCTGGGTCAACGGTGCCTTCACCTTCTCGCCCGATGGCAACCCCCTCGTCGGCCCGGTGCGCGGCAAGCCCGGCTACTGGTGCGCCTGCGCGGTCATGGCGGGCTTCCTTCAGGGCGGCGGCGTCGGCAAGTCGCTGGCCGAATGGATCATCCACGGCGAGCCGGAAGCGGATGTCTTCGGCATGGACGTGGCCCGCTACGGCGATTTTGCCGAGAACAAGGAATTCATCAAGCAGACCACGGGCCAGTTCTATACCCGCCGCTTCGTGATGACCTATCCCAACGAGCAGCTGCCCGCCGGCCGACCGCTGAAGATGTCGCCCGCCTATTCCGACATGACCGCCGCGGGCGCCCGCTGGGGGGCCAGCTGGGGGCTGGAATTGCCGCTCTACTTCGCCCCCTCCCCCGATTTCGAGGAAAAACCGACGCTCAAGCGCTCAAACGCCTTCCCGATCGTGGCCGAGGAATGCAAGACGGTGCGCGAGGCAGTGGGCCTTCTCGACATCTCCGGCTTCTCCCGCTTCGAGGTGACGGGCGCGGGCGCCGAGGCCTGGCTCGACCGGATCATGGCCTCGAAACTCCCCGCCCCGGGCCGGGCGCGGCTGGCGCCGATGCTGGCCCCCGACGGGCGGCTGAAGGGCGATCTCACGGTCTTCAACTGGGGCGACGGCACCTGGTGGATCATGGGTTCCTACTACCTGCGCGAATGGCATATGCGCTGGTTCCATGACCATATGGGCGAGGATGTGGAGGTGCGCGACATCTCCGACGCCACGGTGGGCTTCAGCCTTTCCGGCCCCAACAGCCTGAAAGTCCTGCAAAAGCTGACGGACGGCCCCATCGGCAATCTGCCCTTCATGGGCTGCGGCAGCTTCGATATCGGGCTTTACCGCTGCAAGGTCGGCCGGCTGTCGGTCAGCGGCGAGCTGGGCTATGAAATCCACTGCAAGGCGGCCGAACATATCGGGCTGCGCCGGATCCTGCTGGAGGCAGGCGCCGATCTGGGCCTCCGCGAGGTGGGCTTCGGCGCCTTGCTGAGCCTGCGTCTCGAAAAGAGCTTCGGCATCTGGAGCGCCGAGTTCACCCAAGGCTATACCCCCGGCCAGACCGGCATGGACCGCTGGATCGCCTGGGACAAGGCCGATTTCATCGGCCGCGACGCGGCACTGGCCGAGCGCGACGCGAACGGGCCCGCACAGATCGTGGTGACGCTGGAGGTCGATGCCAAGGATGCCGACGCCAGCGGTTTCGAGCCGGTGTGGCAGGACGGCAAGCGCGTTGGCTTCGTCACCTCGGGGGGCTACGGCCACACGACGGGCAAGTCGCTCGCCATGGCGATGATCGACCGCGAAGCCGCCGCCGAGGGGACGAAGTTGAGCGTGCACATCGTGGGCGCGGAATGCTCCGCGAAGGTGATCGCACCTTCACCCTACGATCCCGACGGCCGGGCGATGCGAGGCTGAGATGGGCGAGACCGACACCACCCGGCGCACCGGACGGCGACGGCGCGGCGAGGCCGCCGCCACACCCAAACGGCAGGTCAATTACCGCCAGTTGCGCAATCCCTTCCCGCTCATGCGTATCTTTTCCGACGACGAGATCGCGGCGATGCATGACAGCGCACTGACCATGCTGGAGACGCTGGGGGTGAAGGTGCTTCTTCCACAGGCGCGGGAGGTTTTCGCCCGGGCCGGCGCGCGGGTGGACGAGAGCGCGGAGATGGTCTTCATCGGCCGCGACATCGTCGAGGCAGCGCTGGCCACGGCCCCACGCTCGATCATGGCGCGGGCCGCTGTGCGCGACCGCGACCTGCTGCTCGAACTGGGCTCTCTCACCTTCCAGTCGGGCGCCGGCGCGCCCCATGCCACCGATCTGGAACGCGGCCGCCGCCCCGGCAGCGGTCGGGACTTCCGCGAATTCGTGCAGATCGTCCAACATTATGACGTGTTGCACATGGTTCCGCCCGTGGTCGAGCCGCAGGACATCGCTACCAACCTGCGCCACTACTTCACGATGGAGACACAGCTGACGCTGTCGGACAAGCTTCCCTTCATCTTCTCGCGCGGCACCCCGCAGGTCGAGGAAAGCTTCGAGATGCTGCGCGATTTCCGGGGACTGACAGAATCGGAATTCCTGACCGATCCACATTGTTACACGATCATCAACACCAACAGCCCCAGGGTGCTGGACATCCCCATGGCGCAGGGGCTGATCGACTTCGCGAAGCATCGGCAGCTATCCATCGTCACGCCCTTCACACTGATGGGGGCGATGGCGCCCATCACCGTCGCGGGCGCGATCACGCTCTCGCATGCCGAGGCGCTGGCGGCGATTGCGCTCACGCAGCTCGTCAACCCTGGCGCGCCGGTGATGTACGGCACCTTTACGTCCAATGTCGACATGAAGTCGGGCGCGCCCGCCTTCGGCACGCCCGAACATTTCAAGGCCTCGCTGGCGGCGGGGCAGATGGCGCGGCTCATCGGCCTGCCCTGGCGCTGCGCCGGAGGCTCGGCGGCCAATGTGAACGACGCCCAGGCCGCCAACGAATCGCAGTTCGGCCTCTGGGGCTGTCTGCTGGCCGGGGCCACCACCATCATTCATGCGGCGGGCTGGCTGGAAGGGGGGCTGTCGGTCTCCTACGAGAAAATCATCACCGATCTGGAAGTGTTGCAGATGGTGGCCGAGATGTGCGCGGCGACCTCTGCCGGAGTGGCCGAAATCGCGCTCGACGCCCACACGGAAGTGAAGCCCTCGGGCCATTTCTTCGGCTGCTCCCACACGATGGAACGCTATCAGACCGAATTCTACCAGCCGCTGGTCGCCGACTGGTCCAACTTCGGCACCTGGAGCGAAAATGGCAGCCGCACCGCCAGCGAGCGCGCCACCGGGATCTGGAAGAAGATCCTGCAGGACGACGCCCGCCCCGAAACCGATCCGGCCCGCGTCGCGGCGCTGCACCGCTATATCGAAGCGCGCACCGCCGCCGGCGGCGCCCCGCCGGAGAGCTGAGATGGGCAAGCGCGAGATGCCCGTCCTGCACCGCGACGACCCCGGCAGGGAACCGCTTGTCGGGCATGTGAAGGTGACGCGCGAAGACTGGCTGAACGTCGCCCGCGACGTGCTGGTCAGCGACGGTGTGGCCGAGGTAAAGGTGCTGGCGCTCGGCCAGCGGCTCGACGTATCGCGCTCCAGCTTCTACTGGTATTTCAAAAGCCGCAAGCACCTGCTGGAGGCGCTGCTCGACGACTGGGAGGCGCGCAACACCCGCACCATCGTCGCGCAATGCGCGCTGCCCGCGACGACCATCACGGCGGCGGTGGGCAATTTCTTCGCCTGCTTCCTCAATCCCGACCTCTTCGACCGGGGCCTCGATTTCGCCGTGCGCGAATGGTCGCGCCGGGACGGCACCGTGCGGCGGCGCATCGACCAGGCCGACCGCGACCGGCTGGACGCCGTCACCGCGATGTTCGCGCGCCAGGGCTATTCCGATTACGAGGCCGATGTGCGCGCCCGCATCCTCTATTACATGCAGCTGGGCTATCACGCGCTCGACGTGCGCGAGCCGATGCAGGTCCGGGTCGATCGCCTGCCCGGCTACCTGAAGGGCTTCACCGGACAGGAGGCGACAGAAGAAGAGATCGGGCGCCTCACCGCCTACGCGTTCGAGCAGGAGGCCCGGACATGACCCGCTATTCCGCCTTCACCCTGCTGCGCGAGGGGCTGCGCGGCCACAAGGGCTGGGCGCCGGCCTGGCGCTCGCCGGAGCCGAAACCGGAATACGACGCCATCGTCATCGGCGGCGGCGGGCACGGGCTGGCCACTGCTTACTACCTCGCCAAAAACCACGGGCTGACCAATGTTGCCGTGCTGGAAAAGGGCTGGCTCGGCGGCGGCAATACCGGGCGGAACACCACCGTAATCCGGTCGAACTACTTCTACCCCGAAAGCGCCGCGCTCTACGATTTCGGCGTGAAGCTCTATGAGGGGCTGTCGCGCGATCTGAACTACAACATCATGTTCTCGCAGCGCGGCATGATCGTCACCGCCCATTCCGAGCCGGAAATGGAAATGGCCACGCGCCAGACCAACGCGATGCGGCTGAACGGCGTGGATGCCGAGCTTCTGGACCGCGATCAGGTGCTCAGGCGCATCCCGCTTGCCAACACCCGGCCCGACTGTCGGCACCCGATTCACGGCGGCGTGTTGCAGCCGCGCGCGGGCACCGGGCGGCACGACGCGGTGGCCTGGGGCCTGGCGCGGGCGGCGGATGCGAAGGGCGTCGACATCATCCAGAATTGCGAGGTGCTGGACATCCTCACCGAGGCCGGCCGCTGCGTGGGGGTCGAAACCTCGCGCGGCACGATCCGCGCGGGCGTGGTGGGTGCGGCGGTGGCGGGCCATTCCTCGGTGATCGCCCGGATGGCCGGGGTGGATCTGCCGATCAACAGCTATGCGCTGCAGGCCTTCGTCTCCGAACCCCTGAAGCCAGTGATGGACACGGTCTGGCTTGCGCCGCCCTTCGGAACCTATTTCAGCCAGTCCGACAAGGGCGGGCTGGTGATCGGCGGCGGGCTCGACCGCGTGCCCTCCTATGGCCAGCGCGGCAATCTGCCGATGCAGGAGGCGGTTCTGGCGGGGCTGGCGGAGATGGTGCCTGCCTTGGCAAAGGTCAAACTGCTGCGCCATTGGGCCGGGATCGTCGATGTCACCCCCGACAGCTCGCCCATCATCGGGCCGTCGGGGCTGGAGGGGCTTTACTTCAACTGCGGCTGGGGCACCGGCGGGTTCAAGTCGATCCCCGTGGGCGGCTGGCTTCTGGCGCATCTGATGGCGACGGGTCGGCACCACGAATTGAGCCGGCCCTTCGACGGCGACCGCTTCGTTTCCGGCCGGCTGATCGACGAAGGCGCGGCCTCGGGCATCGCGCATTGA
>JAUIBJ010000256.1 GCA_030428025.1 Alphaproteobacteria bacterium | reverse complement strand
CAGACCGAGAGCGTGCCACAGGTCAGCAGCCGGATCGTGCCGTCGCTGCCGCCCTGCCCGGCCACCGTAAGCGGCGCGATCACCAACCCGGCGCTCGACCTCGACGATTTCTCGCCGGAGCCGGGGCTTGATTGCGATCCCACCCTGCCGCGCTCCGGCGCGCTCATCGTGCAGCCCGACGGACGCATCATCGTTCGTCCCTGAAAACAGCCGCCGGCCCGGCCTTCGGGGACCGGGCCAGGCCAGCCAAGTGACATGACAGAAGGAGAAACAATTGATGAAACGCCTATTCAAAGCCATGGTGACGATGGCCCTGGCGCTGCCGCTTGTGGCAGTGCTGTCCTTCGGCGCCGCGCCGGCCCAGGCCGCCCCGGTCAACGTCCTGATCATGGGCGAAGATGCCGATCTCGATACCGTGCCGCGCAATTCGCGGGTATTCAATCGCGTGGTCCAGGCGCTGGCCGCCGAATTGTCGCGCGCGGGTTTCCGTGTCTATGACGAAACCGCGGTCACCATGGATGTGACCAATCCCGCCCGGGTCCGTCGCACCGACGCGGAACTGCTCACGGTTGCCAAGCGCGTGCCGAACGTGCCGATCGACATGGTCGTGGTCTTCCAGATCTACGCCTCTGCCGAACAGAACGTCTACGCCCCCGACATAATTGACCTTAGGATCCGCGTCAGTGGCCGGATCGTGCATGTCCAGAGCGGGCGGGCGGTCGAGAATTTCGAGGTCTCGTACGGCCCCGGCGAATTGCCGTCACTGCCGCAGGGCTGCAACCGCGACTGCGTGCTGGAACATGTCGGCGAGGAAGCCCGGAAGATTGCCGCGGATGTGGGGGACGTTTTGGCGACGATGCTTAGCTCGATGACCGGAACCCAGCCGCAGCAACAGACCACCACCACCGGCACGGTCACAACCCAACCGGCCACGACAATGCCGAGCCCCGGCTGCGGGGGCATGCTGACCACCGCCTATACACTGGAGTTCCGCGGGTTCGAGAGCGAGGAGATCACCCGGATCGAGGAATATCTGGTGGTGTTCAAGGGCTACGATCACCACCGTCCGGTGCGTGTCATGCGGACCTCGGCGGAATACTGGTACGAGACCTGCAGCGATCAGGCCCGCCTGAACCGCAACCTGCGGCTCATGGCCGAGCAGATGGGCATCGAGGCGCGGATTTCGCTGGTGGGGAACAAGTTCGAAATCGACAAGATCGGCCTTGCCAACTGACCGGCTGAAAAAGCGGGGCGGCCCCTCGGAAGGTGCCGCTTCGTGGCCGGCCTGACTGCCGGCATTTGATGACAAGACATTCGTGATACGGGGAAACCGATGGTCCGTTACCTTGCTCTGTTCGCTACGTTTCTTCTTCCGTTTGCGCTGACCGGCACGGCCCAGTCGGCCTCGCGCGGGCTGAGCGTCGAGTTGCGAACCGAACCGGAAGCCAACGCGCCCGTTGCCGGGCATGTGGAACTTTACACCAACAGCTATGCGCTGGTGATCGGCAACGACGCCTATTCCGAAGGCTGGCCCAGCCTGTCCAACGCCGTCACCGATGCCCGCGAGATTGCCGCGGGCCTCAAGGAGCGGGGTTTCGAGGTGACGCTGGTGGAGGATCTCGACAGCGTGGCACTGCGCGACACCCTGCGCGAGTTCTTCGCCATTCAGGGCAGCGACCCCGAGGCGCGGCTGCTGCTCTGGTATGCCGGCCACGGCCATTCCATCAAGGGCGAAGGCTTTCTCGTGCCCATCGATGCGCCCGCCCCGACCGAGCCGGAATTCAAGGTGCGCGCGCTGCACATGCGTGATTTCGGCGGGCTGATGCGGCTGGCCGAGGCCAAGCACGTTCTGGCGATCTTCGACAGCTGCTTTTCCGGCACCATCTTCACCACCCGCGCCGGATCGGTGCCGGCGGCGATCACCCGCGTCACAACCCGCCCCACCCGGCAGTTCATGACCTCGGGCGATGCCGAGCAGCAGGTCAGCGATGACGGCACCTTTCGCCGCCTGTTCCTGCGTGCGCTGGCCGGAGAATCGACCGCCGATTCCAACGGCGACGGCTATCTGACCGGGACCGAGCTTGGCCTCTTCATGTCCGACGAGATGACCAACTATACCGAGGAAGCGCAAACCCCCCGCTACGGAAAGCTGCGCGATCCCGATTACGACCGGGGCGATTTCGTGTTCGCCCTGCCCGGACGGCTGAACGAGACGCTCGACGATTTCGGCGAAACCCAGGTTCCCGGCGAGCCCGCCGACCTCACCGAGGCCATGGCGGAAATCACGCTCTGGACGACCGTGGTGGTCAGTCAGGACCCGGACGTGGTGCAGACCTATCTTGACGCGTATCCGACCGGCCGGTTCTCGAAGACCGCCATCGCAAGGATCGAGGAACTCAAGAAGATGATTGCCGAGCGCGAGGCGGAAGAGGCCGAGAAGGCCGCCGCGGCCGATTCAGAGAGCCCGACCGAAGAAGAAATCGCCGATGCCGGCGAGGCGGCACCCGAGGACGGAGAGGCCGCGGCGGAGGTCGAAGAGGTTGCCGAGGGCGAGCCGGCCGACCGCGGCAGCGATTTCCTGCCCTCGGTCGAGGAAAGCGAAATGGCCAACACCCCGGCGCTGGAACTGCAGGGCGGGTTGAACCTGACCGAGGTGACCGGCGGGCAGGATACATCCTGGCTGCCCACCATCGCGGAAACCGAAACGGCCTTTTTCCAGTTGACGCCTCGGCGGGAACTGCCCGAGGGGTTTTTCGGCAGCGGCGAAACCCAGGAAGAATTGAGCGGCAAGGACAAGCCCGTTGCGCGCAATGTCGGGCCGCAGGGCTATCGCGTGCAGGCCGACGCCTGGCGGTTTTCCGACCCGCAGGGTGACAGCCAGTACCAGACCGACGGCGAATGGATTCACATGCGCGCACCCGGGGGCCACAACATCTGGGACTGCCGGCGCGATCTGGCGCCGATCCTGTCAGTCCCGGCGCCTGCCAACGATGTCTGGTCGGCCCAGGTCTGGTTCCAGCTGCCGGCCCGGATCGGGCGCAGCCATGTGGGTCTCGTGGTCTGGAATGGCGTCGAAAGCGACGGCCCCACCCGAGCGATCTATTTCGGCCCTGCCGACACCAAAGATCTTCCGGTCAGCGGATCCTACCGCAGCGACTGTTCCGCCGGCGTCGGCGATCTGCGAAATCGACCCGAATCCGAAGGCCGCTTCAACCTGCACTATGACGGCGGCCGTGGCTGGTTGCGGGTGTCGCGCAATGCCGACCGGCTGACCTTCTACTTCAAGTCGCCCCATATGCATAACTGGCATCAGGTCGGCTCGATGCTGGTCGAAGGCAAGGACAACCTCGTGAATGTCGGCCTGATCGCCAAGACCTGGGGCAGCGAACCTGTGGTGGTCTCTTTCGCCGACTTCCGGCTGATCCCCGGCCATGCCGAGGCCGAGAAATGGACGCCGGACTATTTCGAGAGGCTGGCCAACGACGGAGAGGCCACATTCCGCGGCCAGGACTTCGCCGATTTCGAATGGAACGATCCGGCGGGCGATTCAATCCACGAGATCATCGAGAACCGGGTGAATCTCAAAGCCAGCGGCGGACGCAACCAGTGGGATTGCGACCGTCTCACGGCGCCCATCCTGTCGGTTGACACGCCGCCAATCGACCGCTGGACCGCCGAGGTCGATTTCGACCTGCCGGCCCGGATCGGCCGCAGTCATGTGGGTCTGGTCACCTGGAACGACGAGTTCGAAGATGCTCCGGTTCGGATACTCTATTTCGGACCGTCCGACACAAATGATTTGGGCGTGGCCGGGTCGAACGCCATCGACTGTTCCAGCGGCGCCGGCGACCTCAGCAACCAGTTCGGCAGCGAAGGCCCGTTCAACATCAAGTACGACCGGAGCAGTGGGCGTTTGCGGATCGCGCGCGACGGGCCGCGTATTTCGTTCTATTTCAAGGCTCCGGAACGCCGGAATTGGGAGCATATCGGCACCACCTATGCCTCGGTTCGCGATGCGTTCAAGAAGATCGGCCTGATTGCCAAGACCTGGGGATCCGAGCCGGTGAACGTGACTTTCTCGAACTTCCGCATAATCGCGGGGGAAACCGAACCCGACCGATGGTTCCCTGCCTATTATTCGCGCCTCAGGATCGGCGAGCCGGTGTCCTTCGAGGGTCGCGATTTCGGCGATTTCGAATGGAGCGATCCCGACGGCAACTCGGTGCATGAAATCCGCGGTCGCTATGTGCGTCTGACAACGACCGGCGGGCACAACAGCGTCTGGGACTGCAACCGTAACACCAGCCCGATGCTGACCGTCGCCGTGCCACCGCGCGATGCCTGGGTCGCGCAGGTGCGGTACCGAATGCCCCAGCGACAGGATCGGACCTTCGGCGGTCTGGTTCTGTGGAACGGTGCCGAACACGGCTCGGTCAAGGCCCTGCATTTCGGGCCCTCCAACACTAAAGGCCTGTCGGTCAGCGGTTCCTATTCCGACGACTGCACCGGCCATTCGGGCGATCTTGCCAATCACGAGGGCAATAACGGCGAGTTCAAGAAGAGCGAAGGCGGTGACGAAGGCATCCTGCAGATCGTGAAGTTCGGCTGGCTCTATCGGTTCCGCTATCTTGATCCGGCCACCGGTGAATGGACGGAACTCGGCACTGTCAAATCGACCGTCAAGGATAATTTCAACCGGATCGGTTTGGCCGTTTCGAGCTGGGGCAACGAAACCGTCGAAGCGGAGTTCCGCGACTTGACGCTCGTGCCCGGCATGTTCAACTAGGGGTGTTCGGAAGATGAGACCTTGGCGGATCACGGGCTTTCTGGCCGGAATGGCGCTGGTTCTCGCGGCGGCAGGGTCCGGGCCAATGGCCCTGGCGCAGGTGGCGGTCTTCGACCCCGACGATTACGGCAAAATCGACCTGCCCCTGCACGAAAGCACCGGCGATGCGAAGGCCTTCATCGCCGCGCAGGAGGGTGTGTTCGAGCCGATCCGCGAACTTCCCGCCGACGATCTGATCCGGCGCATCGCGTCGGCGGTGGGCCGGATCGACCTGCTGACCGAGGCGCCGGACGGGCGGCGTAGCCTGGCCACCTGCACCGGGGCGCTGCTGCCGCTCAATTGGGTCATTACCAACCATCACTGCATCTCGAAAGGGGGCGAGAGAAAGCTGCTCTCGGCCTCGATCCTGCTGGGCTATCTTGTGCAGGGCGGAGAGGGGGCGCAGCGCTATCCGCTGTCTGTCGATCCCACCGACTGGCACGACATCCTGGATTTCAGCCTCGTCCGGCTTCTGGAGGCACCCGACCCCCGTTTTGCCACGCTGGTTCTGCGGCATGTGGCGGTCGATCCCGGCGATCCGCTGATCGTGGTGCATCACCCGCTGGGCCGGCCGCAGGTGATGACGCGCTTCCGCTGCTTCACCGCCCGCCAGCAATCCGACGGCCCGATGCTGCGCCATCGCTGCGACACGTTGCCGGGCAGTTCCGGGTCGATCCTCTTCACCCGCGAGATGCAGCCCGTGGCGCTGCATCACAGCGGCGGGATGACGGCCAATGACGCGATGAGTTTCAACGAAAGCACACTGTTCTCGGCGATCCTCGAGCAGTCCGAACTGATGCGCGAACTGGCCGGGGCTGAGGACGGCACGACGGCACCCGGCACGGATCAGGCCAACGATCCGCCGTCGGAGACCGGCACGAGCGGGGACGCCGGGATGTCCGCGGACAAGGCCACCGACCTATTGCGCGGCAACTGACGGGCAATGCGGCCGGCGCGGGAGAGGGGAGACA
>JAUIBJ010000255.1 GCA_030428025.1 Alphaproteobacteria bacterium | reverse complement strand
CCTTGCGGCCTACTCGGACCAATCAGAACCGGTTCGCCGGGCCCCGTGGGCGGGCTCATGAAATAGATGCGGGCCGCATATCCAGGGAGACGATCATGACATTTTTCCATAGAATCACCTGCGCCGCCTCGGCGCTTGCGCTCACCGCCGGGGCCGCCCTGGCCGATCCGGCGCTTATCTTCGATCTCGGCGGCAAGTTCGACAAGTCCTTCAACGAAAGCGCCCATACCGGCGCGCAACGCTGGGCCAAGGAAACCGGCGGCAGCTACAACGAGGTGGAACTGCAATCCGAGGCCCAGCGCGAACAGGCCCTGCGCCGCTTTGCCGAGGCCGGTAACAACCCCATCGTGATGGTCGGCTTCGCCTTCGGCGAATCGCTGGGCGAGGTTGCGGCCGATTACCCGGATACCAAGTTCGCGATCATCGACATGGTGGTGGATCAGCCCAATGTACGCTCTGTCGTGTTCAACGAGCATGAGGGCAGCTATCTGGTGGGCATGCTGGCCGGCATGGCCTCGGAGAGCGGCACCGTGGGCTTCATCGGCGGCATGGACATCCCGCTCATCCGGAAATTCGCCTGCGGATACGTGCAGGGCGTCAAGGCCGCCGATCCCGACGCCACCGTGATCCAGAACATGACCGGCACCACGCCCGCCGCCTGGAACGACCCGGTGAAGGGCTCGGAACTGACCCAGGCGCAGATTTCCCAGGGCGCCGACGTGGTCTATCACGCCGCCGGCGGCACCGGCACCGGCGTGCTTCAGACCGCCGCCGATCAGGGCGTTCTGGGCATCGGCGTCGACAGCAACCAGAACTACATGCATCCCGGCAGTGTGCTGACCTCGATGGTCAAGCGCGTCGACAACGCCGTCTATGAGGCGATGAAGGGCGGCGCCGATCTGGAAACCGGCATCAACGTCATGGGCCTCGGCAATGGCGGCGTGGGCTATGCGCTCGACGAGCACAACGAAAGCCTGATCACTGACGAGATGAAAGCCGCCGTGGATGACGCCGCCGAAAAGATCGCCAGCGGCGAACTGACGGTGCATGACTACATGTCCGACAATACCTGCCCGGTAGAATAAGTCCCGATGACGGGGCAAAACGATACGGGGCGGCAGGACACTGCCGCCCCGGCCATCGAACTTCGCGGCATCTCCAAGGCGTTCGGCCCGGTGCAGGCGAACCGGGACATATCCATCGCGGTGGCCCCCGGCACGATCCACGGGATCATTGGCGAGAACGGGGCCGGGAAATCGACGCTGATGTCGATTCTCTACGGCTTCTACAAGGCCGATGCGGGACAGATCTTCATCAAGGGCCGCGAAACCCGCCTTCCGGACAGCCAGGCCGCCATCGCCGCCGGGATCGGCATGGTGTTCCAGCATTTCAAGCTGGTGGAGAACTTCACCGTTCTTGAAAACGTGATCCTCGGGGCCGAGGACGGCGCCCTTCTGACGCCCAGCCTCGCCAAGGCCCGCCGCGTGCTTGAGGAATTGGCGAAAGAATATGAACTGCATGTGAAGCCCGACGCGCTGATCGAGGACATAGGCGTTGGGATGCAGCAGCGGGTGGAGATCCTCAAGGCGCTCTACCGGCAGGCCGACATCCTCATCCTCGACGAGCCCACCGGCGTGCTGACCCCGGCCGAGGCCGATCAGCTGTTCCGTATCCTCGCCCGTCTGAAGGAGGAGGGCAAGACGATCATCCTGATCACCCACAAGCTGCGCGAGATCATGGAGATCACCGACACCGTCAGCGTCATGCGCCAGGGCGAGATGGTGGAAACGCTGAGAACCGCCGACACGAGCCCCGGACATCTGGCCGAGCTGATGGTGGGCCGCAAGGTGCTGCTCAGGGTCGAGAAGGCCCCCGCCCGGCCCGGCAAGCCGGTGCTGGAAATCGCCGGGCTGAAGGTGACCGATGCGCAAGGGGTCGAGCGGCTGCGCGGCATCGACCTCAGCGTGCGCGCGGGCGAGATCGTGGGGCTGGCCGGGGTCGCGGGCAACGGCCAGTCGGAACTGCTGGAGGTTCTGGGCGGCATCCGCGAGGCAAGCGGCGAGGTGCGGGTCAACGGCCAGCCGCTTGACCTGACCGGCC
This sequence comes from Alphaproteobacteria bacterium, assembly GCA_030428025.1. Taxonomy (GTDB): domain Bacteria; phylum Pseudomonadota; class Alphaproteobacteria; order Rhodobacterales; family Rhodobacteraceae; genus Roseovarius. Next base: position 3,717 of record JAUIBJ010000255.1, on the reverse strand, counting down.
GGGGCGCCGATGGCCGGGCGCGCCGCGCCTCGGGCATCGGTCATGTGCCCGAAGACCGCCAGCGCTCCGGCCTGATCATGAATTACGCCGCGTGGGAGAACATGATCCTCGGGTATCACCACGACCCGGCCTATGGCCGGGGCGTATTGATGGACAATGCAGGCATCATGGCCGAGGCGCGCGAAAAGATGGCCCGGTTCGATGTCCGCCCGCCCAACGAGAAGCTCTCGGCCAGGAATTTCAGCGGTGGAAATCAGCAGAAGATCGTCCTGGCGCGCGAGATCGAACGCAACCCCGAGGTTCTGCTGGTCGGTCAGCCGACGCGCGGCGTCGATATCGGCGCCATAGAGTTCATCCATGCCCAGATCATCCGCCTGCGAGACGAGGGCAAGGCCATTCTGCTGGTCTCGGTCGAGCTGGACGAGATCATGTCGCTTTCCGACCGGGTCGCGGTGATGTTCGACGGCCGCATCATGGGCGAACGCCGCCCGGAGGAGACGGACGAAACCGAGTTGGGCCTTTTGATGGCCGGGATCGAAGGCAAACCGGACGACCCGTTTCTGGCGGTGGAGGAAGCGCAGTTCGCCCAGGTGGCGGAAACCGAGGAGGAGAAGCATCATGGGTCGTGACATTCACCGTCCGGTTTTTTCTTCCCGTTCCCGCGATGTGAAGCGTCCGCCGTGCCGGGGGACGGCCCGGCTACGCGCAGCGGCCTTCGACCGCTTTTTCGCGCAGGCACTTGACCGAAGACCCTGGTCCCGAACACGGGTCACGGATCATGCCCTGATGCAGATTCGGCAACCGAAAGGCCGACATCATGGATAGAATGCCCCCCTGGGCCGATGCCGTTCTGGTGCCGCTCATCTCGCTTCTGCTGGCCGCGGTGCTTTCGGCGCTGGTGATCCTTGGCATCGGCGAGGACCCGGTGGCGGCGGTGAAGCTGATGGTCACCGGTGCGCTTGGATCGAGCTATGGCTGGGGGTACACGCTCTATTACGCGACGAATTTCCTTTTCACCGGACTGGCCTTCGCGGTGGCAAGCCATGCGGGCCTGTTCAATATCGGCGCCGAGGGGCAGGCGATGATCGGGGGGCTGGGCGTGGCGCTGGTCTGCCTTGCCATCCCCTGGCCGCACTGGGCGCTGGCCCTGCCCGCCGCCATTGCGGGCGCGGCAGTGTTCGGCGCGCTCTGGGCGCTGATCCCCGCATGGCTGCAAGCCAGACGCGGCAGCCATATCGTGATCACCACCATCATGTTCAACTTCATCGCCGCGGCGGTGCTGAACTACATGCTGGTCAACATCCTGCGCCCCACCGGATCGATGGACCCGGCCACGGCGAAATTCCCCGAGGGCGCGCATCTGCCCACGCTGCACGACCTTCTGGCGCCCTTCGGCATCGGATTTTCCAAGGCCGCGCCCGCCAATGTCAGCCTGCTGGTGGCGGTGACAGCCTGCGTGCTGGTCTGGGTTCTGATCTGGCGCACCCGTCTGGGTTTCGAGATCCGGGCGCTCGGCCAGTCGGAGGGCGCCTCGCGCTATGCCGGCATCCCCCCGGTGAAGACGGTGGTGGTGGCAATGCTGATTTCCGGGGGGCTGGCGGGCTGCATGGCGATCAACAACGTGATGGGCGAAGCCGAGCGGCTGATCCTCAACGCCACGGAGGGCGCGGGTTTCATCGGCATCGCCGTGGCGCTGATGGGGCGCAACCACCCTGCGGGCGTGTTTCTGGCGGCGATCCTCTTCGGGTTCCTCTATCAGGGCGGGGCGGAGCTGGCGCTCTGGACGTCGATCCCGCGCGAGCTGATCGTGGTCATCCAGGCGCTGGTGATCCTGTTCACCGGCGCGCTCGACAACATGGTGCGGATGCCGCTGGAGCGGCTGTTTCTGGCGCTGCGCAAAGGCAGGCGCGCATGAGCGATCTGGCCCCCTTTCTGCCCGGCATCCTCACCGCCTATGCGATCCTTCTGGTGGGTGCCTCCTCGCCCGGGCCGGCGGTTGCGATGCTGCTGGGCATTTCCACCGCGCAGGGACGCGGGCCGGCAATGATCGCAGGCTTCGGGATCGCCTGCGGCAGCGTCACGCTCAACATCCTGACGATGCTGGGTGTGGGGCTGCTGCTGTCGCAGACCGCCTGGGCGATGCAGGCCCTGCGTATCGCCGGGGCGGCCTATCTGATCTGGCTCGCTTGGGGCGCCTTCCGCAAGGCGCGCCACCCGCCGCAGGTGCAGGCCGTTTGCAACGGCGCACAGCCGGTGCCGGCGCTCTTCCTCAAGGGCTATCTGATTCAGGTGCTGAACCCCAAGGCAGTCGGTTTCTGGATCGCCATCGCGGCGGTGGGGGCGGTGAACGGCGCCCCCGCGCCGGTGATCGCGGGTTTCGTGGTGGGGGCCTTCGCGATCTCCTTCGCCATGCACGCGGCCTGGGCGCTCGTTCTGTCCTCGCGCCCGGTGCGGGCGGCCTATGCCGGCGGGCGGCGCTGGATCGAGGCGGGGCTGGGCAGCGTCTTCACCCTTGCCGCCCTCAAGCTGGCCATGACGAGGTAGCGCGATGGAATTCATGACCGTCCTTCAGGTGCTCGACAGCACGGTCCGGCTGGCCACACCGCTGCTGCTCGCCTGCCTGGCCGGGCTTTTCAGCGAACGCGCGGGCATCTTCGATATCGGGCTGGAAGGCAAGATGCTGATCGCCGCCTTCTTCTCGGCCGCCGTGGCCTTTGTCAGCGGATCGGTCTGGCTGGGCCTGCTGGCGGGGATCGGCGCCTCGATGCTCTTGTCCGGGCTGCACGGGCTGGCGTCGATCACCTTCCGGGGCAATCAGTTGATCTCCGGCGTGGCGATCAACTTCCTGGCCGCCGGCATGACCGTGCTGATCGCGCAGGACTGGTTTGCGCAGGGCGGGCGCACCCCTTCGCTGATCGGCGCGGCACGGTTCGAGCCGATCACCCTGCCGCTGGCCGAGACGCTGCGCGGCGTGCCGGTGCTGGGGCCCATCTATGCAGAACTCATTTCGGGTCACACCATCCTCGTCTATCTCGCGCTGCTCTGCGTACCGGCCACGTGGTGGGTGCTGTTCCGCACCCGCTTCGGGCTGCGCCTTCGGGCGGTGGGCGAGAATCCGGCGGCGGTGGACACCGCGGGCGTCTCGGTGGTGGGGCTGCGCTTTGCCGCGGTGGCCATCTGCGGCGTGCTCTGCGGCATCGCCGGGGCCTATCTGGCCACGGCCCTGCAGGCAGGGTTCGTCAAGGACATGACGGCGGGCCGGGGCTATATCGCCCTGGCCGCGCTCATTTTCGCCAAGTGGCGGCCCTGGCACGCGCTTTACGCGACGCTGCTCTTCGGTTTCCTGCAGGCGGTGGCCCTGCGCTATCAGAACATCGAGCTGGGCGGCCTCGTCATTCCGGTTCAGCTTATGGACGCCCTGCCCTATATCCTGACAGTCGTGATCCTGGCCGGTTTCGTCGGCAAGGCCATCCCGCCCCGGGCGGGCGGCGAGCCCTATGTGAAGGAACGGTAGGGCATGGACTCCAAGAAAGATCTGTTGCGCAGGTTTCTCGGGGGAATCGAAACCGGCGACGCGATGGCCGCAGCGGTTGTGAATGAAGAGAAATACATCCAGCATAACCCGCAAACCCATGAAGGCAGCGAAGGTATCGCGGCGCTTTTCAAGCGGCTCTCCAAGACCTCTCCCCGGGTCACCTTTGTGCGGGTCTTCGAGGA
>JAUIBJ010000254.1 GCA_030428025.1 Alphaproteobacteria bacterium | reverse complement strand
GGCGAGGAACTGGGTGGCATCCGCGGCGTGAAACATTACATGCAGCGCACCGCCGTGCAGGGCTCGCCCGACATGCTGACGGCGATCACCGGCACATGGGTGCCGGGTGCGGCGGAAACCGAAGGCCCCGCACACCCCTTCACCCGCCGCTTTACCGAATTGCGGATCGGCGAGACACTTTATACGCAGCCGCGCACCGTCACGCTCGACGATATCGAGCATTTCGCCCATTTCACCGGCGACACCTTCTATGCGCACATGGACGATGACGCTGCGAAGCGGAACCCGTTCTTCCCCGGGCGGGTGGCGCATGGCTATCTGCTTCTCTCCTTCGCAGCGGGGCTCTTCGTGGAACCGAACGAAGGCCCGGTTCTGGCCAATACTGGCCTTGATGGGCTGCGCTTCATGAAACCCGTGGAGGCGGGCGATGCTATCAAGGTACGGCTGACGGTGAAGGCCAAGACCCCGCGCAATGCCGAGTATGGCGAGGTGCGCTGGCATGTCACGCTAACCAACCAGGACGCCGAAAAGGTGGCCGAATACGAGCTTCTGACGATGAACGCCACTTGAGGCGGGCTTGTGGGGGCACTAGATTGGCTCCCATGCAAGCGCCTGACTCAGAAGAGGAAATCGCCAGACTCGCCGCCTGCGGCCCGCTCAAGACATGGTCGGTGATCGTGACCGTGCTGGGCGATTTCTGCCGCGCGCGCGACGATCGGATCGGAGGGCGCGAATTGCACGCGCTGGTCGGGCGGGTGGGCCTGACCGCCCCCACCGTTCGGGTGGCCTTGCACCGGCTGAAGCGCGACGGCTGGCTGGAAAGCGAGAAATCGGGCCGCGACGCGGCCTATCGGCTCTCGGCCATGGGCTGGCGCGAAACCCAGGCCGTGCGCGACCGGATCTATGCCAGGGAACCGCGCCACGACGGCGTGGCGCATATGGTTCTGGCGCCGCCGCAACTTGCCGCGCCAGATTTCGCGGCCCTTCTCCCGCGCGAGGCTGTGCATGTTACCCCTCGCAGCGCGATCCTCTGCGATCCACCGAAATCCCTGCCCCCTGACCTGTGGGTGACGCGGTTGAGCGATGGCATGCCGCCCGGATGGGTCGTGGATCTGGTGGCCGATGCCGAATTGCGGCGCGATTACGCCGCCCTGACCAACGGCGTCTCGGCCGTCCTGATGGCCCCCGTGCCGCAGGCGCCGCTCGACCTCGGCGCATTGCGCCTTCTCACCCTGCACCACTGGCGCCGTCTGCGCCTGCGCCACGGCGACCTGCCCGACATCCTACTGGGCGAGGACTGGGAAGGCGCTCAGGCCCGCCGGGCGGTGATGGCCGCCCTCGACCGCTTCCCTCGCCCCGCACCCGGCGCGCTTACAATCTGAATCACGCGAGGCTGGGCAGCCAAAGCACGATCCCCGGAAAGGCCACCAGAAGGCCGATGGTGACCGCATCGGCGATGAAGAAGGGCATCACGCCGCGAAAGACGTCCTGCACCGACAGGTCCGGTCGTACCCCCGCCACCACGAAACAGTTGAGTCCGATGGGCGGTGTGATCAGGCAGAATTCGGCCATCTTAACCACCAGTATCCCGAACCAGATGGCGCACATCGTACCAGACATTCCGAAGGTCGAGTCGGCGGCCGACACGAACTCGCCCCCGTTCAACGCCATTACCGCCGGATAGACCACAGGCAGGGTCAGAAGCAGCATACCTATTGCATCCATGAACATCCCCAGCACAGCATAGGCCAGCAGGATGCAGACGAGGATCAGCATCGGCGACACTGTCAGCGAGGTGATCCAGTCCGAAAACGCCCCTGGAAGGTCGGCGAAACCCAGGAAGCGTACATAGATCAGAACACCCCAGATGATGGTGAAGATCATCACCGTCAGCTTGGCGGTTTCGATCAGGGCCGATTTGAGCTCGGTCCAGCGCATGCCCCGGTAAAGCGCCATCAGGAAGACGATGAAGGCGCCCACCGCGCCGCCTTCTGTCGGGGTTCCCCAGGCATCGCCAAAGGGGTTGTAGACGAAGAAGATGATGATCACCACGACCGCCACGATGGGTAACGCCGGTGGCAATGAGCTCAGCCGTTCGCGCCACGAAAACCCCGTGACCGGTGGCCCGACCGTCTTGAAGACCAGAGCGATACCGACGATCAGAGCAGCATAGATAACCGCCGAGAAGGCGCCGGGGATGAATCCCGCCAGAAGAAGCTTGCCCACGTCCTGTTCCACGATGATGGCGTAGATCACGAGGATGGCCGAGGGCGGAATGAGGCTGGCAAGCGTCCCGCCGGCCGCCACCACGCCGGCGGCAAAGCGCTTGTTGTAGCCGATCTTGAGCATTTCCGGGATGGCGATGCGGGCAAAAACTGCGGCCGTGGCCACCGATGCGCCGGAGACGGCGGCGAATCCGGCGGTGGCGAAGACGGTCGACACCGCCAGCCCCCCCGGCAGCCAGGCGATCCAGCGTTTCGCGGCCTCGAAAAGCGCCCGCGTCAGCCCCGCGTAATAGGCCAGATAGCCGATCAGGATGAAGGTGGGGATCAGGCTGAGCGCATGGGCCGACACCTTGGAATGGGGCACCTGACCGGCGGTCTTGACCGCCACGGTGAGCGCCCAGGTGAAATCCTCAGCCCCGAAATCCTTCTTCGACCAGAAGATGACCACGAGCCCCACGAACCCCGCCAGCCCTGCGGCGAAGGCCACCCGCATACCCAGCACAACCAGAACCAGCATGCCGCCCGTGACCCAGAGGCCGATTTCGATCGGGTCCATCAGTCACGTCCTTCCAGCTGATCGGCCTCGCTCGCCGCCTGTTCGGCAACTGACTGGACAAGCGGCACCGCGGCGGGCCGGTCCAGCCCAAGGATCAGCGCCCGGCCATAGGCATAGATCTGGATCAGAAGCCGCAGGCAGAGCACCGAGAACGCCACCGGCACCAACAGCTTCGAGGGCCAGACCGGCAACCCGATGTCGATGGTGCTGTCCCGGCTCCACAGAGGGCGCGAGAAATCGAAACTGCGGTCGAAATGCGCCCAGCTGCCCCAGATCAGCGCGACGATCAACAGCAGGATAAGCAGGGTCGAAAGAAGCTCCGCCGCCCAGAGTGCCCGGCCCCTCAGTTGCCCGATCAAGATATCCATGCGGATATGCCCGCCGTCGCGCTGCACATAGGAAATCCCCATGAAGGCGATGAGCGGCATCAGCATCTGGATCCAGTCCACATAGCCCGCCATGGGCGAGGCGAAAAATTTGCGCCCGCCCACGGAATAGGCGGCCAGAAACATCAGCGAGAACACCGCCAGCCCGCTCAGAAGTGCGAAGAACAGTTCCAGTTTCAGAAGATGCCTGTCCAGCCGGCTGAGCAGGCTGCCGTCTTCCAGGACGTGCGACGCACCGGCCATATTCCCCTCCCTCGCTCCGGTTTGTCCGGAATCGAAATGGCCGCCCGGCCGGGCCGGGCGGCCTGATGCCGCTGTTCTAGTTCGACATCTTCGCCTTTTCGAGCGTCGATGCCACCAGGTCATACAGTTCCTGGCCCGGCAGGCCCTGCGCCTCCATGTCCGAAATCCACTGCGCGCGGATCGGATTGGCGGCCTTCTCGCGGAAAGCGGCCAGTTCGTCATCGGAGATCATGACCTTCTCGACGCCTTTCTCTTCCAGCACGTCGTCCCAGCGCTTCAGCAACTCGCCATAATTGGCAAGGTAATGGTCGATGGCTTCCGGCACTGAGCTGTCCAACGCCTCGCGCTCGGCGTCCGAAAGCGACTCGTAGGCGTCAATGTTCACCACCACCGGACAGTTCACAGTGCCGGGGTTAAGGTTGGCCGTCCACCAGTCGGCCTGATTGATCGTGCCGAAGGACAGGTGGGCGTGCTGTGCGAAGGCCACGGTATCCACGACGCCCGATTCCATCGCCTGATAGGCCTCGGTCGCGGTCACCGAGGTGGGCACGGCCCCCACGGCCTTGAACGCCTCGCCAAGCCCCCCGGTGGCGCGCACACGCATGCCATCGAAATCCTCCAGCGAGTCGCGGGGCTCGCCGGTGCCGACGATGTTGTATTGCGGCATGGGCGAGGTCATCAGCAGCTTGGCGTTCCACTGCGCCATCTCCTCCTGCACCGCTGGGTGGTCATAGACGGCATGGCTGACCGCAACCTCCTGATCGAGGTTCTCGACCCCAAGGAAGGGCAGTTCAAGCACGGTGATCAGGCGGTTCTTGTCGGGGTGATAGCCGGCGCAGAACTGCGCCATCTCGAAGGCACCGATGGAAATGCCGTCAAGGTTCTCGCGGTTCTTGGAAAGACCGCCATAGCTGATGTTCATGGTAAACTCGCCATCGGTCTTCTCAGCCACCAGTTCGGCCAACTTCTCGATATGTTCAGTGAACGCCCGCCGCTTGCCCCAGACCGACACGTTCCATTCAGTGGCCAACGCCTCTCCGGCGAAGGCAATGGTCATGGCGGCGGCAAGGCCGGCCCCAAAGATCTTCTGCATTGTCGTACCTCCCATTGTCTGTGCCGATCATGATAAGGCGAAACGCAGCCAAGTCGCGACCCCGGTTTCAAAGTTTTTGGGCAATGCCTGAGAAAACGGCAGGGCGACGGGCGGAAAATGTGCGTCACACGATGTCAGAGGGCGCCGTTTGCCTGCCGGATCAGCGCGCGCAGGTCGGCAATGTCGTAAAGCGGAAATGGCAAGACCCGCTCGCCTACCTCAGCCACCGCGGGCGACAGGTAGCGGAAGCCGGGCCGTTCCCCTTCCAGCCCTGGACCGACGCGAAGACCGGAGTGGCCGGATCGCAACCAGCCTCTGGCGATCAGGTCTTCCGTCAGCGGGTCGAACGCGCCGGTGGTGCCCGAACAGTTTATGGCCAGTGGCGTTAGGAGCCGTTGGCCATCGGCGAACCAAAGCTCTGCCCCGCCGTCCTTATGGCGCGACACCCTGTCAATACGCCCGGTGATCAACCGCACCTGTCCCCTCCGCCGGAGCCGGTGGAAATCGGCAATGCTGTACCAGGTTCCACGGCGAAAACGCCGCTCGATCCGGTTGCCGATCCGACGGCGTTCCTCAAGTGGCGGCAAGAGCGCCTCCAGCCCCTGCCCGGTAATCGCCGCCTTGAACCCCTTGCGCAGCGCCATCATCCCAATCCCTTCGGCCCGGAACCGCGCGATTTCCCGGTCGAGCGCCTGCAACAGCGCCTCGGCCGTCTCGTAGGGCCCGCCCAACGCAGGCACCGGCGGGGCAGCTCGCGGCCGGGTGGGGATCAGCGGCTCTGGAAGCAGCCCCGTCGGCGTGACCGCCGCCAGCCGGATATCGGCTTCCTCCAGAACTGTCTGCGTCAGCCGCAGCACGTCCAGCATAGCGGCATTGGCGCCGATGCAGACGATCTCGCGCCCGGGCCGCAGACGTTCCGCAATCTGCGCCTCATATCCGTATGGCGTCGGGAAGACATCGGTGCCGTTGCCAAAGGGCTGCGGCCCCGGACCACCCGGCGCAAGGTCGACGCTGTCGGCCTCGATTGCCGCGCTGCCGGCAAGCCGGATGCGCAAGCCGGCCCCGGCCCGCTCCAGCCCCACGGCCATATCTGCCACGCGCCCCACCGTCACGCCGCGCGCCTTCAAGGCGCGCAGCATTACCGTTGCCCGCGCTTCCAGGAAATCGCCGTAGATCGCCCTTGGCAGGAAAAGCGCGCCGAAGTCCCGCGCCGCAATCGCCGGTGCGTCGAAGCCCAGCCAGTCGGGTCGCTGCCCGGACATGCGCGCGGCCACCTCGCCCCAGCGGGCGGCCAGCCAACCGGGAAACTCCGGGTC
>JAUIBJ010000253.1 GCA_030428025.1 Alphaproteobacteria bacterium | reverse complement strand
GGCCTGTCACAAAGACCGCGACCTTCCTGACGATGGACCAAGTATGTTGAAAATGAGTAATCAGTCAAAAGCTGTGTCCGGCCCCTTCTCGAAACTGCGCGGCATCCTGACCGCCGGCGGTCGCGGCGCGGCCCGGCTCCGGACCATGTCGGACAAGGACATCGACGCGATGACCAAGCGGATCATCCTGCCTTCCCTGCCCGTCTCGGACGAGGAGATGGCCCGCGCCACCCACCAGGATCACGGCCAGAAACTGGCCCGTCAGGACCGCTGGGACGAGCTGTCGCGCCGCATCCGCTATGCCGATCAGTCGCGGCTGACCACGCCGGGGGGCGAAACCGCCTCGCTGCTGCTGGCCTTCGGCGCCCGCAGCGACGTGGTCTCGGCCGCCGAGGACGCGCTGCACGACGACGCCGAACCCGCGCCGGAGGGGATCGAGGCGCTGGAAGAGGTGTTGGCCGAAGAGCCGGGTGACTATCCTTGCGCTCTGGTCGTGGCGCTGGCCCATCTCGACATCGCCTGGGCTTGGCACAGCATCATGTTCGAAAAGGCACCCAAGGAAAGCCTGACCCGCGCGCATGAGCATCTGGAACGGGCCGAAGACATCCTCGCCCCGCATGATGGGGTCGCACTGGATGCGCCCTCGCTTCTGGCCGCCCTCTGCGCACTCAACGCCACCAACGAGAAACGCGGCCGGCAACTGGCCGAGGATTACGCCAGGCTGATCGAGCTCGACCCCGAAGGCCACCGGCACATGCGCGCCATGGGCCGGCACATGCTGCCGCTGATGCGCAAGACGCCCAACGTGCTGGAGGTCGAGGCGCGCCGCATCGCCTCGCAGACCAGCGATATCTGGCAGGCGGGCGGCTACACCTGGGTCTATTTCGACGCGCTGGCAACGGAACCGGCGGCGATGGAACTGCTCGATGCGGATTTCTTCATCGAAGGGATGGAGAACATCATCGAGCGCCGGCTCGACCAGCATGTGATCAACCAGTTCGCCGCCTTCTGCGCCATTTCAATGGCGCCGGGACAGCAGGCCAGGTCGCTCTCACGTCGGGCCGAGGCGGCGCGCGGGCAGTTGCATGATTGCCTCGACTGGCTCCTGTCGGACTATCTGCAGGAACTGCACCCGCTGATCTGGTCGCAGACGCTGCTGGCGCCGGGCCAGGTGCCGATGCTGCCCTCGCGCCGGGCGCTGGTGGTCAAGGGCCGCCAGACAGCACTGCGGATCATCGCCGCGCGGTTCGCCGGAGAGATCGCCGATGGCAGCTCGATCGCCTTTTCGCCGCAGGGGATGTACCGGTTGCCGGCTCTCTGAGCCGGCAGAGGTCGCGGTGCATTCTTCGACATACCTCCGCGAAACACCCTCTGAGCCAGCATCGGACGTGGCGCCGCTTTCTTTGAAGGATTTCTGACCCTAGCCGCTGGTCAGGCGTCCCTCGCCCGGAATTTGCGCAGATTCCGGGGTTAAAAAATGCGCATTTTCCATCCCGTTTTCCGCGCGGAAAACGGCGCCGCCCCCCGCGCGCGCCCCTTGCCCGCCCCGCCGGCCCGGTCTAGAACGCCAGACGATACGCAAACGGAGCGCCGCGCATGCTGGACCTGACCTATGACGCCCCCAAGCCCAAGGTTATCGCCGGGGCCCGCCATGACTGGGAACTGGTGATCGGCATGGAAGTGCATGCCCAGGTCGCCTCGAAGGCCAAGCTCTTCTCCGGCGCCTCCACCGAATTCGGGGCAGAGCCCAATTCCAACGTCTCCTTCGTCGATGCCGCCATGCCCGGCATGCTGCCCGTGATCAACGAGTTCTGCGTCGAACAGGCGGTGCGCACGGGGCTGGGGCTGAAGGCGAAGATCAACCTGTGGTCGGCTTTCGACCGCAAGAACTATTTCTACCCCGACCTGCCGCAGGGCTATCAGATCTCCCAGCTCTATCACCCCATCGTGGGCGAGGGCGAGATCCTGGTGGACATGGAGCCCGGCATCGCCCGCAAGGTGCGTATCGAACGCATCCACATGGAACAGGATGCGGGCAAGTCGATCCACGACATGGATCCGAACATGTCCTTCGTCGATCTCAACCGCACCGGCGTCTGCCTGATGGAAATCGTCAGCCGCCCCGATATCCGCGGGCCGGAGGAAGCGGCGGCCTATATCGCCAAGCTGCGCCAGATCCTGCGGTACCTCGGCACCTGCGACGGCAACATGCAGAACGGCAACCTGCGGGCCGATGTCAACGTCTCGGTCTGTCGCCCGGGCGATTACGAGCGCTATCAGGAAACGCAGGATTTCTCGCATCTCGGCACACGGTGCGAGATCAAGAACATGAACTCGATGCGCTTCATCCAGATGGCCATCGAGTACGAGGCGCGCCGCCAGATCGCCATTGTCGAGGGTGGCGGCGAGGTGGTGCAGGAAACCCGCCTTTACGACCCGGACAGGAACGAGACCCGCTCGATGCGCTCGAAGGAAGAGGCGCATGACTACCGCTACTTCCCTGACCCCGACCTTCTGCCGCTGGAGATAGAACAGGAGTGGGTCGACGGCATCGCGGCCTCTCTGCCCGAGCTTCCCGACCAGAAAAAGGCACGCTTCGTGGGCGATTTCGGCCTGTCCGAATACGATGCCAACGTGCTGACCGCCGAGGCTGAGAATGCCGCCTATTTCGAAGAGGCCGCCAAGGGCCGCGACGGAAAGCTGGTGGCCAACTGGGTGATCAACGAGCTGTTCGGCCGGCTGAAGAAGGAAGGTCACGAAATCACCGAGAGCCCGGTGTCGCCCGCGCAGTTGGGTGGTATCGTCGATCTGATCGCGTCGGACGCCATCTCGGGCAAGATCGCCAAGGACCTCTTCGAGATCGTCTATACCGAAGGCGGCGACCCCGCGCGGATCGTGGAAGAGCGCGGCATGAAACAGGTCACCGACACCGGCGCCATCGAGGAGGCGGTCGACCGGATCATCGCCGACAACCCCGCGCAGGTGGAAAAGGCCAGGTCGAACCCCAAGCTTGCCGGCTGGTTCGTGGGCCAGGTGATGAAGGCCACGGGCGGCAAGGCCAATCCCAAGGCGGTCAACCAGATCGTGCAGCAGAAGCTGGGGCTATAGCGCGCGCCCCTCACGCACCGGTCTTCTTTCGCTCCGGGTTTCTCTCGGGGCCGCGGACCTCCATCAAGGATGCGCCGGCTTCCGTGGCACTGTCTTGCATCGGCCTTGCCGAATGGCGGCTGTGCCGGGCATTGTCGCCCTTCGAAACTGGCACTTGATCACGTCCTCCCTGCCACGCAAATATCAAGCAACACGTGATTTTTTCCCCCATATCCGGCAGAGCAGACCATCCATGGACAACCAACGGCACGATCCGGACACGGACATCTACGATCCAGGATACGTTGCGAACCTGTTCGATCGTTGCTCGCCGCGCTACCGATGGTGGAGCGCCATCAGTTCGTTCGGTTTCGTCGCGATCTGGCGTCATCAATGTGTGCAGCGGCTTGTGGCGCCAAAGTCAACCGACCCTGTTGCGGTTGACCTGATGGCGGGTACCGGAGAGGTCTGGCCGCATCTCCTGCGCAGGTTCCCGAATCTTCGCAGGATCACCGCACTGGACATATCCCACAGGATGCATGCGGAAGCGGTAGCCCGGCTGCACGGAAGATATGCCCATAAAATCAATCATATCGAATCTGACGCCCTGCAATCGGACCTGCCGGAAGCCTATGCTGACCTTGTCGTTTCCACATTCGGCCTGAAGACCTTCAATCCTGAACAGCAGCGTGTCTTGGCAAGACAGATCGAAAGAATTCTGAAGCCCGGCGGATGCTTTTCGCTGATCGAGGCATCAGACCCGAAGAAGTGGATGCTGCGCCCGATCTACCGGTTCTATCTCGACAGCGTTCTGCCTTTGATCGAGCGGTTCTTGCTCAGTGGCGCCAACGACTTCGGCATGCTTGGCACCTACACCCGGAATTTCGGGGATTGCGCCCGGATGGTCGAAGCCCTTGAGGCGGCAGGCCTTTCGGTGACCATGAAGAGTCATTTCTTCGGCTGTGCGACAAGCGTTGCCGGATCGAAACCGCCTGTGGCCCGCCCTACGCGCCAACCGACTTGCGCCTGATCCCGATGCTGCGCCCCACGCCTTCGGGCCGCGGCAGTTGCGCATGCGCGTCGGCCAGGGTCTTCAGCCGAGCCTGGATGGATGCCGGCATCGGCGCCACCTTGGGCCCGGCCAGATTGACGTGCAGGGTCAGCCCCTCGCCCGTGGCCGACAGCCACCCATCCTCGTGGTAAAGCTCCTGAAAGGTGTGAAAGCGCTTTTCGTCATGGTCGATGATCCAGATCGTCGAGTAGAGCTTGTCGCCCAGCTTCACCTCACGCAGGTAGCGCACGTGGAACTCGGCCGAAAAGGTGGTGTGGTTTGTGTTGGCGACGTAATGCGGCCCGAACCCGAGCAGCCCCCACAGCTCGTCCGCCGCACGGTCGAAGAGGACCGGATAATAGCCCATGTTCAGATGGTTGTTGTAGTCGATCCACCCCTCCTCGATCTCGAGAAAGGAGGATGTGAAGGGGCTGGGATCGGTCATGTTCACGCGCGCTGATTCAAGGTCGCGGCACGATAGGTCGAAGCACGCGGCACATGCAAAGGGAAACTCGCCCCGGCCCGGCCGGCCCCGATCCACGCAGGGAAAGACGGCACTGGATTTTGCCGCCCGGGGGCGTCATAGTACCAATCCACGTGAAATTGGTTCAGATTGGTCCATCTGCGCCATGCCCGCGCGCCCCGACCGATCAGGATATGCCCGATGCCGAACGAGTTCGACCAGACCACCCCCAAGGGCATCGTCGCCGCCCAGCCCCTCGGCGCAACGGTGCAGATCGTGGTCGACACGCTGTTCGCGCGGATCAAGTCCGAGGAATACCCCACCGACACGCGCCTGCCCTCCGAACGCACGCTGGCGGCCGAGCTGGGCGTGGCGCGCAACACCGTGCGCGAGGCTCTCGACGTGCTCGAAAGCCAGAGCGTGATCCGCCGCCGTCCGGGCTCGGGCAGCTTCGTCACCTATCATTCCGCGGCGCCCGGCGATGCCGCTGCGGGCTCGGTCGCCGACGAGACCAGCCCGCTGGATCATCTGGTGGTGCGCGGCATTCTGGAGCCCGAGATGGTGCGGCTGGCGGTGGTCAACATGACGCCCCGGATGATCACCGACCTGTCGGAGATCCTGTCGAAGATCGAAACCATCCAGACGGATGTGGACGCCTTCATCGACCTCGAGGAAAAGCTCTACATGCAGATCGCCGAGGGTACCGGCAACCCGCTTCTGGCCTCCTGCTACCGGCTGACCATCGAAACCTACCGGCAGAGCTTCCGCACCAAGCTGAGGCGCCGCAACCTCACGCCCAAGCGGATGCAGGATTACCAGAAACGCTACAACACGCTCTTCAACGCCATCGCTTCGCGCGATGTGGCCTCGGCGGTGGAGTTCATCAAGCTGCATCTGGTGGAGGAACAGAAGCTGCTGCTGCAGGATTTCTGACGACGGCCCGCTACGGCGCCGGGCGCCGTGCCACCAGTTCCACGCCCCGCTGCCGGTCGGTCAGCCGCTGCGCCCACATCTGCCCCAGCGCCCGCATCTCCCGCCGCAGCGCCCCGCCATGCGCCCGCAGCCAGGCCGGCACCGAGCCGAATTCGACGATCCGCGCCTTGCCGCCTTGGATCGTCACCACCGGCCAGTCGCCCACCAGCGCGTTGTCGATGCCGAACAGCGCGTCGCCCCACCATTCCGCCGGGCCGAAGGCGTGGGTCACATGGCCCAGCTGCTTCATCGCCGCCAGCACCGA
>JAUIBJ010000252.1 GCA_030428025.1 Alphaproteobacteria bacterium | reverse complement strand
GGGGAAATCATATGGCTGCTCTTGGCGGGCCTCGCGCTTATGGGGCCCGCGCCCCTGCGCGCGCAGGAGGCCGCACCGCCGCCGGCGGCGGTGCTGGTGGCCGACGATGTCTATATGGAAGGCAACGAGCGACTGGTTGCCACCGGCAATGTCGAGGCGATCTATGACGGCCGTCGCCTGCAGGCCGAGGGGATCGTCTATGACCGCCGCGAGGATCGGCTGATCCTGACCGGACCGATCGTGATACACGAGGGCGAGGAGACCCTGATCCTGGCCAATTCCGGCGAGATCGACCAGGATCTGCGGAACGGCATCCTGCGCGGCGCGCGGATCGTGATGGGCGACCACGTGCAGCTTGCGGCAAGCGAGATGAACCGTTCAGGCGGCCGCTTCAACCAGTTGGTCAAGGTGTCGGTAACCTCCTGCCGTGTCTGCGAGACCGGGCGGCCCCCGCTTTGGCAGATCCGGGCGCGGCGGGTGATCCACGACAGCCAGGAAAAGCAGCTCTATTTCGAGGATGCACAGTTCCGGGTGATGGACACGCCGATCTTCTACCTGCCTCGCCTGCGCCTGCCCGACCCGTCGCTGGAACGCGCCACGGGCTTTCTGGTGCCGTCGCTCTACAATTCCTCGCTGCTGGGCACCGGCGTACGGGTGCCCTATTTCATCCGGCTGGGCGACCACAAGGACCTGACCGTCACCCCCTTCCTGACCACCAAGAGCCGGACGCTGGAGCTGCGCTATCGACAGGCCTTCCGTAACGGCCGGATGCAGTTCGACGGCGCCGTCTCGAACGACGATGTGGGCACCCGCAGCCGCCGGGGCTATCTTTTCGGGCAGGGCGAATTCACGGTTCTGGGCGACTACACCCTGCGCTTCGACATCGAGGCGGTGAACGACGACACCTATCTGCTGGAATACGGCTATTCCGAGAAGGACCGGCTCGACAGCGAGATCTCGCTCGAACGGGCCCGGCGCGACGCTTATGTGCGCGGCGCCATCACCTATTTCAACAGCCTCGGTTTCCGGGTGCCGAGCCCCGGGGTACGCGAGTCGAACACCACCCTGCCCACCCTTGTGGGCAACGCGGAATACGAACGCCGCCTGCATCCCGCGTCACTTGGCGGCGAGATCCGACTTGGCATGCTCGCGCATTCGCATGTCCGTTCCTCGACGCTGGCGACCGACGGGCCCGATTTCGACGTCTGGGCCGATGGGCGCGATATCGGGCGGCTTACGCTCAGCGCCGACTGGCATCGAGGCTGGACCCTGCCGGGCGGGGTGCTGACCCAGCTGCGCACCGGGTTGGCGATGGACGCCTTCGAGGTTCGCCAGGCGGGGCTAACGGCCGTCTCCTGGGCGACCGAGGTCTCTCCTTCCGTCGATCTGGAACTGCGCTGGCCACTCCTGAAATCCACCTCCATCGGCGTGACCCACGTCATCGAACCGGTGGTGCAACTGGCCTGGACCGGCGGCAGCAACCCCTTCGTGCCCAATGACGAAAGCACGCGGATCGAGTTCGACGAGGGCAACCTGTTTTCCACCTCGCGCTTCACCGCGCCGGATCGGCGCGAGCGCGGCTTCCGCGCAGCCTATGGAATCAGCTGGACACGCTTCGCCCCCTCGGGCTTCGAAAGCTCGCTGGCGATGGGCCAGCTGGTGCGTGACGAGGCCCAGCTCGAGGCCACGGGTTTCGACAGTTTCACCAGCAGTTCCGGGCTCAACGGCAAGCTTTCGGATGTGCTCGTCGCCGGCCAGATCAAGACCGGCAACGGGCTGGTCCTGACCGCCCGCAGCCTGTTCGACGATACGATGTCCACCACCAAGGCAGAGGCCCGGGCCAGCTGGAACAACCCGATGGGCAGCCTCAGCGCAACCTATATCTGGCTGGGCCGCGACCCGGCCGAGAACCGCGGCACCACGGTGTCGGAATGGTCCTTCGACGCCTCCTATCGGTTGTCGCAGCACTGGACGGGCAACGCCAATTGGCGCTATGACGTGGCCAGCGACGAAAGCGTACGCGCCGGCCTGGGCCTGACCTATACCAACGAATGCGTCGATATCAGCCTGTCGGCCTCGCGGCGCTTCACCTCTTCCAACCCGCTGGCGCCGGCAACCACCGTCCTGGCACCATCGACGGATATCAGCTTGACGGTGGGGCTGCGGGGCTTCACCACCAAGACGAGCGACAAAAGCTACGTCAGAACCTGCAACAAGTGACTTGAATGGACGTCTCAATGCGTAAAGTTGTTTTCAGAGCGGCCGCGGTCGCGCTTCTGGCCGGGCTGTTTCAGGGCCCTGCGCCCGTGACAGCGCAGAACCTGTTCGAGCCGGTGATCCGCGTCAACGACGAGGCGATCACCCGTTTCGAGATCGAGCAGCGCGCGCGGATGCTGATGCTGTTCCGGACGCCGGGCGACCCGGTCAAGATCGCCCGCGAGCAGCTGATCGAGGACAGGCTGAAGATCGACGCGGCCGAAACCGCCGGGCTGGTGCTCGAGGAGGCCGCCATCGAGGCGGCGATGGAGGAATTCGCCTCGCGCGGGGACATGAGCGCGGCCGAGATGATCGGCCAGCTCGAGACGGCGGGGGTGGAGGAAACCACCTTCCGCGCCTTCGTGCGCGCCGGCGTGATCTGGCGCGAGCTGGTCCGCGCCCGCTTTGCCAACAGCATCTCGGTCAGCGAGGAGGACGTGGAACGCGCCAAGCTGGCGCTGACCGGCTCCAGCGGCGTGCGGGTGCTGCTGTCGGAGATTGTGCTGCCGGTGCCGCAAGGCCAGGTGGAAGCGGTACAACAGCGCGCGCTGGAACTGTCGGAAATAGAGACGATCGGCGGCTTCGCCGATGCCGCGCGGCGCTATTCGGCCTCGCCCTCGGCCGAGCGCGGCGGGCGGCTCGACTGGACCACCATCGACCAGCTGCCCGAGCCGCTGCGGCCCATCGTTCTGGGGCTCTCGCCCGGCGAGGTGTCGGACCCGCTGCCGACCGAACAGGCCATCGTGCTTCTGCAGCTGCGCGACATCGCCGAAACAGTCGCGGCCGAGCCGCGCTATTCGGCCATCGAATACGCCGCCTATTACATCGACGGCGGCCGCAGCGAGGCGGCGCTTGCCCGCGCGGCCCAGGTCAAGGCCTCGGTCGATACCTGCGACGACCTTTACGGCGTGGCCCAGGACCAGCCGCCCGAGGTTCTGGCGCGCGAAACCAAGGCGCCCGACGAGATCCCGCAGGACGTGGCGCGCGAGCTGGCCAAGCTCGACCCCGGCGAGGTATCGACCGCGCTGACCCGGTCGAACGGGCAGGTGCTGATGTTTCTGATGCTCTGCGGCCGCTCGCCGCTGCTGGAGGGCGAAGGGCCCACGGCGGAAGAGCTCAACAACTTCATCCGCAGCCGGCGACTGGAATCCTACGCCAACGGCTATCTGGCCCAGTTGCGCGCCGAGGCGCGGATCGTCGAACGGTAATGACCGCCCCTGTCGCGCTGACCTGCGGCGAGCCGGCGGGCGTCGGGCCGGAACTGGCGCTACGCGCCTGGGAGGCGCTGGCCGGCACCCTGCCCTTCTTCCTGATCGGCGATCCGGGCCATCTGCCCGAGGGCGCGCCTGTGTCCGAGATCGCGGACCCTGCCGAGACCGAGGCCGCGCTGGCTCGGGGCCTGCCGGTGCTGCGGCACGCCTTTGACGGCCCGCGCAGGCCCGGCCGGCCCGACCCCGCCCAGGCCCAGAGTGTGATCGACGTGATCGCGCGGGGGGTGGAGCTGGTTCAGGCGGGCCGGGCCGGCGCGCTTTGCACCGCGCCCATCCACAAGCAAGCGCTGCAGGAGGGTGCCGGGTTCGCCTATCCCGGCCATACCGAATATCTGGCGGCGCTGGCGGGAGTCGACGATGTGGTGATGATGCTGGCCAGCGACATGCTGCGCGTCGTGCCGGCCACCATCCACATCCCGCTGCGCGAGGTGCCCGACGCGCTGAGCGCCGAGGGGCTGACCCGCACGATCCGCATCACCCATGCCGCGCTGAGGCGCGATTTCGGCATCGAAGCGCCGCGCATCGCCGTGGCCGGGCTCAACCCTCATGCCGGCGAAGGCGGCCGCATGGGGCGGGAGGAGATCGAGTTGATTGCGCCGGTGCTTGATGCCTTGCGCGCCGAAGGTCTGCAGCTCGCCGGCCCGCTTTCTGCCGACACGATGTTTCACGGCGCGGCGCGGGCGCGCTATGACGCGGCGGTGGCGATGTATCACGACCAGGCGCTCATCCCGATCAAGACACTCGATTTCGACCGGGGGGTGAATGTAACCCTCGGCCTGCCCTTCGTGCGTACCTCGCCCGACCACGGCACGGCCTTCGATATCGCCGGGCGGGGCGTGGCCAATCCCACATCGCTGATCGAGGCACTGAAGCTGGCGGCGAAAATGGCCGCGGCTCGCGGGGCATGAGCGGCATCGACAATCTGCCGCCCCTGCGAGAGGTGATCGCCACCCATGGGCTGGCGGCGCGCAAGTCGCTGGGCCAGAACTTCCTGCTCGATCTGAACCTGACCTCAAAGATCGCCCGGCAGGCGGGCGACCTGACCGGTGCGGATGTGCTCGAGGTTGGCCCCGGCCCCGGGGGGCTGACCCGCGCATTGCTGGCCGAAGGCGCGCGCCGCGTGCTGGCGGTGGAGAAGGACAGCCGCTGCATGCCCGCTCTGAAAGAGATCGCCGCGGTCTATCCCGGCCGGCTTGAGGTTGTGGAAGGCGACGCTCTGAAGATCGACCCGCTGACGCATCTGGCCCCGCCGATCCGCGTGGTGGCGAACCTGCC
The DNA here is from genome assembly GCA_030428025.1 of Alphaproteobacteria bacterium. Lineage (GTDB taxonomy): Bacteria > Pseudomonadota > Alphaproteobacteria > Rhodobacterales > Rhodobacteraceae > Roseovarius. The sequence goes on along the minus strand of JAUIBJ010000252.1, from coordinate 1,036 downwards.
CTACAATGTGGGGACAGAGTTGCTGGTCCGCTGGCTGACGCCGCCCGCCTGGCCGCCCTTCTGGGACAGCCTCACGCTGATGTTCCAGCGCGAGGTGGCCGAGCGAATCGTGGCGCAGCCTGGCGGCAAGGCCTATGGGCGGCTGGCGGTGCTGGCGCAGTGGCGCTGCGATGCGCGGATCGTGATGAGCCTGCCGCCGGGGGCGTTTTCGCCCCCGCCCAAGGTTTCCAGCGCGGTGGTGCATCTGACCGCCCTGCCCGCGCCGCGCTTTCCGGCAGATGCCAGGATATTGCAGGACGTTGTCGCCCGCGCCTTCAACCAGCGCCGCAAGATGCTGCGGGCGGCGCTAAAGGGAATGGCGCCGGATATCGAGGATAGGCTGATCTCGGCAGGGATCAAGCCGACGGACCGGGCGGAGACGGTGAGCCTGGAGCGGTTCTGTGCATTGGCACGGGGCTTCGAAGGGTAGTGCCGCCGCGCGAGCGACTCGTTCAAACGAAAATGGCACCACAAATCGGTTCGGTCACCTGTGAGTCCATTCAAGGCATTTGAGCGCGACGCTCCCGCCCTGCCTCAAGGCCAAGCCGCCGTGCATCGCCCCACCGCGCGTCGGAGACGCGGTTCGGCCCGGCATGACCGAAGGCGAATGCGTGCGGACACCGGCACCGTACGGCCTCCCCAACAACAAAAAAGCGCCACCCTGAGGCAGCGCTCTTTCAAGTCTCTACCGGCAGAAAGTCAGCTTACTCCGCCGCGGCCTGGGAATCGGTCTTGCCGCCTTCCTCGGTCGGCGTGTCGTCCGACTTGGCCGAGGCTTTGGGCGTGCGCGGCTTGCGGGCGCGCTTGGGCTTTTCGGGTTCCTGCTGAGGCTCAGGCGTGGACTGGCTTTCGGGGGTTTCCACCAGCCCAATGTCATCATCCTCGCCGCTATCCATCACGTCGGGCTGGGGCGACTCGTCGTCGACCAGTTCGCCGCCGTTCAGCTCCCGTTCCTGCCGCTTGGCGCGCTCGCGGTCGCGCTCGGCCTGGCGTTCGC
>JAUIBJ010000251.1 GCA_030428025.1 Alphaproteobacteria bacterium | reverse complement strand
GATCCGCGATCCGACATGCCGGCCACGCAGTTCAACATGAAATGGGTGGAACAGGCCGGGCTGGTGAAGTTCGACTTTCTGGGGCTGAAGACGCTGACGGTGATCCAGAACGCCATCGAGCAGATCCACGCCTCGGGGCGCGACCTGCATGTGGCCGCCGATGGCAGCACGATCTACGAGCCCTTCGAGGGGGCGGAGAACGATATCGGGCAGATCCCGCTCGACGATGCCAAGACCTACGAGCTTTATGCGCGGGCCAAGACCGTCGCCGTGTTCCAGGTGGAAAGCTCGGGCATGATGGACGCGCTCAAACGGATGAAGCCCACTTGTATCGAGGATATCGTGGCGCTCGTGGCGCTCTACCGCCCCGGCCCGATGGAGAACATCCCGAAATATTGCGAGGTCAAGAACGGGCTTTCGGAGCGCGACCACCTGCACCCCTCGGTCGATCACATCCTCGACGAGACCCAGGGCATCATCGTCTATCAGGAACAGGTGATGCAGATCGCGCAGGAGATGGCCGGATACAGCCTCGGCGGCGCCGACCTGCTGCGCCGGGCCATGGGCAAGAAGATCCAGGAGGCGATGGATGCCGAGCGGCCCAAGTTCATCGAGGGCGCCAAGAAAAACGGCGTCGACGATGCCAAGGCGCTGGAGGTCTGGAACCTTCTCGACAAGTTCGCCAATTACGGCTTCAACAAGTCGCACGCCGCGGCCTATGCGGTGGTTAGCTATCAGACGGCATGGCTCAAGGCCAACCACCCGGTGGAGTTCATGGCCGGCGTCATGAACTGCGACATCCATCTGACCGACAAGCTGGCCATCTATTTCGAGGAGGTGAAGCACGCCCTCGGCCTGCCTTACGTGCCGCCCTGCGTGAACCGCTCGGACGCCACCTTTGTGGTGAAGGACGGCGCGCTGCACTATGCTCTGGGGGCGCTCAAGAACGTCGGTGTCGAGGCGATGCGGCTGATTGTCGAGGGGCGCGGCGACAGGCCCTTCGTCACGCTTTTCGATTTCGCCCGCCGGGTCGATCTCAAGCGCATCGGCAAGCGGCCGCTGGAGATGCTGGCCCGCGCCGGCGCCTTCGACGAGCTCGACCGCAACCGCCGCCGGGTCTTCGACAATATCGAGCGGCTGACGGGCTATTCCGCCGCGATCCAGGAACAGAAGAATTCGAGCCAGGTGTCGCTTTTCGGCGAGGCGGGCGACGACCTGCCCGAGCCGCGCCTCTCGCCGGTCGAGGACTGGCTGCCGGCCGAGCGGCTGACCGAGGAGTTCCAGGCGGTGGGGTTCTACCTCTCCGGCCATCCGCTTGACGATTACGCCGCCGCGCTCAAGCGCAAGGATGTGCGCACGCTGGAAGAGGTGACCGCGCTCGCGCGCCAGAAGGGCGCGGTCGTGGTCAAACTCGCGGGCGTCGTGGCCGGCCGGCAGGAACGCCGCTCGGCCCGGGGCAACCGCTTTGCCTTCGTACAGCTGTCCGACACCACCGGCAGCTACGAGGTGACGGTGTTCTCCGACACGCTGGAGGCCTCGCGCGATATCCTCGAGACGGGCGCGCGCGTGGTACTGGGGGCGGAGGCGACGATGGAGGAGGACCAGCTCAAGCTTCTGGCACGCTCCTTCCAGGCGGCGGATACGGTGGTGGCCGATGCCGGGGCCTCTGGGCTGAAGATCTTCGTCGAGGATGCCGCCGCCGTACCCTCGGTGGCCACGGTGCTGCAGAATGCGGCGGATGCGAAAGGGGGGCGGGGACCCATCACCTTCTGTCTGCTCGACGCCGCCCTGCCGGGCGAGGTGGAGATCGCGGCCGGCGGCGACTGGCCGGTCTCGCCCCAGATCAAGGGCGCGCTGCGCAGCCTGCCGGGGGTCGCCATGGTCGAGGAACTTTGAGCCGCCAGGCCCGTGCGGAACCGATCAGGTCGGTTTTTTGGCAGGGCCGGGCGCTGAAAACAGATGGCTGAATTCGCTTTCAAGCCGCTGGTTGGATTCCGCGTACATCTCCGTCATTCGGGACTTGATCGCCTCGGCGGTCGCTTTGATCTCGGGCCGGACGAAATCGGCGAATGCGCCGGGTTCGGCGACCACGCGATCGACCAACTTGCGCCACTGGTCAGGTGGCGTGTTCCCGTGCAGGCGGGCGCGCAGGAAATCGCCCAGTTCCAGCGGGATGCTCTTGGACTGAGTGGGAAACCCGATCCCGGGCGGCACCCCGCAGATATCCGCTACCCGGCGCGCCGAGTCGCGGCTGTAGTGCAGCAGGGCCACGTTGCACATTCCTGCCCAGCCCGACACCAAGGCGTGGTGGTCTAGGGGCGCCACCTCCTTGTCCCAATCCGCCTTGCGCGGCGTCATGTCCTCGAGCCGTCCGGGAGACGTGCGATCCATGATCTGTCGGCACCAAGCCGACAGCAGAACCTCGCCCTGGTCGCGCAAGACGATAATCGCAGTGACGTCGCCGTGGCGAGCCAGCGCATCGACCAGGGGCGCATAGATACCTTCTTCGAAAGCGACGCTGAACCATTCGCAGGACAGCACGAGCGTATCGGCATCGCCGGCTTCGGCAATGGTGGCGGCCACGCGGGCCTCCATCGGCAGCCCGTCATGCATCAGCGAATGCCAAGGGTGCAACCCGCCCAGCCGATCTGCGGCGGCGGACCAGAACAGCGGCATGTGCCTGGCATCGTTCTTGCGGGTCGCCGGATAGACAATCCCGTCTTCGGCAAGACGCTTGCGCGCTGCGGCCATCCCGTTCTGAAAGGCGGTAGAGCCGGTCCGGGCGCGCCCGATATGCAGAAAAATCCTCATGGTTCGGTACAGTATCGCCGCTGCCGGTGGCGGCAACCTCCAATGTGATCTGCGTTTCGGTTGCGGGAGTAACATCATGCGGAGTGCGTCGGCAATTCGAAGCCCGCCGCTTCGTGGACGGCCCCGGGCTGGACGGGGGTGCAAGGGCTGGTTTATCTTCCTACGGTAGTGTTCGAACCAACAGGAATGCGCCAGCCTCATGCACAAGACCGCCGCCACCATTCTGTTCCTGATGCTCGCCGCCTCCTGCGGCGGGGAGATGGCGGAGGTGCCGCAGGAGGCCGACGGCACGAAGGAGGCTGGCACCGTGGTCAGCGTAACCCCCCAGCCCAAACCGGCCGCGCGTCAGAACGGCGGGTTTCTGGCCGCGCTCTTCGGCGGTGCGGCTGCGCCGGATGCGGCCCCAGATACCGATGCCGAAGGGGTCGAGCCGGCCGCCCTCGTCCTCCCCGAGGAGGCGGAGCCGGTCGAGGCGGAGGCGCCTCGAAGCGACATCGCCTATGGCACGGTGCTCCCCTATGGCGAGGTGGCGAAGATCTGCGGGCTGACACCGCGCCAGATGGGCAAGCAGGTGGCCCAATATCCCGAAAAGCGCCCGAAACACCGGCTTTACGACGGCGACCCGGGCAATACCGAGCTGCACAGCTTCTACCTGACGGGATTTGCCGACGGCTGCGCGCGGCAGTTCACCGCCGCGCTCGCGATGTTCGGCTCGGTCGAGATGCACGAGCAGCTGCGCTATGGTCTGCCGGCCGAGGTGCAGCCCTATTCGGACACAGACAAGGCCTATGAACGGCTCAAGCGGAAGATCTGCGGCAAGCCCAAGCGCAAGCCCTGTGGCGGCCAGATCGGCAAGCTGGCCCGCGATACGGTGTTCCTGAGCATCTACGAACGGTTCGACGGCAGCGCGCGCTGGTCCAACCTGCTGCTTCACCGGGGAGAGCTGGTGGCGCAGGACCGCAAGTCGGGGGTCTGAACGCTTACCAGTGGATTACCAGTGCGGCGGGCGTTCGTCGCCGAAATGCGCCCCGCCCGTGGCCTCGGCCTCGCGCTCGGCCTCGCGCATCATCAACATCTCCACCCGCCGGGTGAGGCGGTCCAGTTCCGCCTGCTGGCGGGCGACAACCTCTGACAACTCGTCGACGGTGCGGGTCAGGTGGGCGATCTGTTCTTCGAGCCGGGCCATGGCGGGCATGTAAGGCCGGGGCAACCGGGCGGTCAAGCGCCCCCGCACCCGCTTGCCCCGCACCGCCCCTTGGGCTAGACCGCGCGGCGAATGGCAGCGGCAAGGATCCGGCAGATGGCCAAGACCAAGAAACAGCCCCGGCCCAGGGCCGAAACGCCCAAGGGGTTCCGCGACTATTTCGGCGCGGAGGTGACCGAACGCGCGGAGATGCTGCAGAAGATCGCCGGGGTCTATCACCGCTACGGGTTCGACGCGCTGGAATCGAGCGCGGTGGAGACGGTCGAGGCACTGGGGAAGTTCCTGCCGGATGTCGACCGGCCCAACGAGGGCGTCTTCGCCTGGCAGGAGGATGACGAGGGCGGCAAGGGCGACTGGCTGGCGCTGCGCTATGACCTGACGGCGCCGCTCGCCCGCGTCTACGCCCAGCACCGCAACGATCTGCCCACGCCCTATCGCCGTTACGCGATGGGCCCCGTCTGGCGCAACGAAAAGCCGGGGCCGGGGCGGTTCCGGCAGTTCTATCAATGCGATGCGGATACGGTGGGCTCGGGGAGCATGGCCGCCGATGCCGAGATCTGCGCGATGCTGGCCGACACGCTGGAAGAGGTGGGCATTCCGCGCGGTGACTACATCATCCGGGTGAACAACCGGAAGGTTTTGAACGGGGTGTTGGAGAGCATGGGGCTGGCGGATGACGAAGAGCGCAGCGCCGCCGTGATGCGCACCATCGACAAGTTCGACAAGGTGGGCGAGGCGGGCGTGCGCGAGCTGCTCGGCAAGGGGCGGCTGGATGCGTCGGGAGCGTTTATCGACGGTGTAGGGCTGAGCGACGATCAGGCCGGGCCGGTACTTACTTTCCTCACGTCGAAGGCCGAGGACATGGACGAAACCTTCGCCAATCTCCGCAAGGCCGTGGGCGACAGTGCGATGGGGCAGGAGGGCGTCACCGAACTCGAACAGATCGCCGACCTCCTCGCTGCCCAGGGCTACGGCCCCGACCGCATCGTGATCGACCCCTCCGTCGTGCGTGGCCTCGGCTACTACACCGGCCCCGTCTACGAGGCCGAACTCACCTTCGACATCCTCGACGAGAAAGGCCGCCCCCGCCAGTTCGGCTCGGTCGCGGGGGGCGGGCGTTATGACGATCTGGTCAAGCGCTTCACCGGTCAGGCCGTGCCCGCCACCGGCATTTCCATCGGCGTCGACCGGCTGCTCGCCGCCCTGCGCGAGAAGGGCCGGATCGGGGGCACAGACAGGGGCCCCGTCGTCGTCACCGTGATGGATCGCGACCGCTTGGCCGATTACCAGGCGATGGTGGGCGAGCTGCGGCAGGCCGGCATCCGCGCCGAGGTCTATCTCGGCAACCCGAAGAATTTCGGCAACCAGCTCAAATATGCCGACAAGCGCAATTCTCCCGTCGCCATCATCGAGAAGGCGCGCGGCATCGTCCAGATCAAGGACCTGATCCTTGGCGCCCAGATCGCCGAGAGCGCCACGCTGGAGGAATGGAAGGAACGGCCCAGCCAGTTCGAGGTGCCCAGAGGCGAGCTTGTCGCCAGGGTCAGGGACATTCTGGACGGCCAGGGGGGATGACCGCTACCGCCGCCAACAGGGCCGAGGCGATGCGCCTGCGCGGCCTCTTCGAGGCCGAGGGCGCCCAGCCGGTGGAAACCGCCATCCTGCAACCCGCCGAGGTGCTGCTCGACCTCTATGGCGAGGATATCCGGGCGCGGGCCTATGTCACCTCCGATGCGCTCCGGGGCGAACAGATGCTGCGCCCCGATTTCACCGTGCCGGTGGTGCAGATGCACATGGCGCATGGCGCGGAACCGGCCTGCTATACCTATGCGGGCGAGGTGTTCCGCCGGCAGGAGGACGAC
>JAUIBJ010000250.1 GCA_030428025.1 Alphaproteobacteria bacterium | reverse complement strand
GGCTTTACGAGGGCATCCCGATGACCCACAAATCCGTCGCCTATCAACCGATCGGGCCGGATACGGTCTGGCTCTTCCGCAAACCCATTCTGGCGGAATGGCGCGCGCGGGGCGATGTGACCCTCAAAGACCTGGTGGCCCATGTCACGGTGCATGAATTCGCCCATCATTTTGGCTGGTCCGACGACGACATCGCAACCATCGACCGGTGGTGGGAATAACCCGCCGGGGCCTGACCCCGACGCGTCTCGGCCACCCGGCAGAGCATGGTATCCATCCCACCGCCGCCGGAACCTAGTAATCCATCCCCCGCCGCCCCAGCAGAAAGAGCCCCGCCGCCCGCCCCAGCTTCAAGAGCGCATAGACCTGATCGCCCGGGACGCCTGGCCGCAGCAAAGGGGCGAACCAGCGCAGCCGTCCGACCGTTTCCAGCCGCAGGATGCGTTCCACCGCCGCCGCGCCGGTATAAAGCCTCTCGCCGTCGTTCAGCGCCATCGCCTCGTTGAGGCGCACACCCTGCGCCCGCAGCCAGGCCACCTCGGGCGCCTCCGCGTCGCGCGCCGAAATCAGCCGCACGCCGGGCAGCCCCGCCTGTACCGCCCGCCAGCGGGTCAGCCGGCTGCACATCGGGCAGTCACCGTCATAGACGATCCAGTTCGCCGACGGCGCCGGATCGAGCCGGTCGAGCGGCACCGTGGCATTGCCGCCGGTCCGGGTCACGACCCGGCCCCGCCAATGCGGCAGACAATCGCGACATCGGCCTCGTCCATCCTGCAATCCTCCACCGGCGGCAGGCCCGCCCGCTGCACGATCTCGCTCAGCGGCGGCAACGCGACGTGCGGATTGGTCGCCATCCTCTCGCGCTCCAGCCTCACCTCTTCGATCCTTCGGATGTCATGCGGGGTCTCCAGGATCACCCAGTCGTCATGGGCAAAGAAATTGTAACGCGCGGTGACAAGATCAACCGTCGGGTCGATGTAGACGTGGTTCTTCCGGTTGTTCACGCTCTTTTCGATCCAGGCATGCACACGGATGTCCTCGTCGGGGTTGTCTTCGGTGCGGTATCTGTCGGCCAGCTGCATCGCATAGCGGCGCACCATGCCGGACTGCGATCCGACCTTGGCCTGCTGGCGCCGGGTCAGCCGGTTGTACCCGAAGGGCACGCGCAGCTCGTCGCGCTCGGGCATGTAGACCAGCATCACCGGCAAGGTGAAATCACGGTCCAGAAGCTTCATCCGCCAGGAAAAGCGGTGGCCCTCGTCGGTCCAGCGCGCCTGGCCGTCGATCAGGAAATGCCGCAGCGGCAGCAGCGTCTGGCTGAGCGTCCAGAGCAGGGCGAAAACCAGAAGCGCCCGGGCACCTGCCGTCAGCGGCGCGGGATGCAGCGCGGCGGCGCCCCCGTCCTGGGCAAAGGCCAGCCCGGCGAGCCCCGCCCGCTGCAACAACCGGCGCGGCCAGTCTGGATCGAAGAACAGCGTGGTCAGCGCGATGGTCATCCACGGGAAGATGCCGATGTTGAAGATGAAATGGTTGGTGACGTGGAAGACGAGGTAAAGCAGGAAGACCGGCAGCCGCGTGCGCCGCCACAAGAGCAGTGGCGCGCCGATCAGGTGCAGCGCGACCGGAAAGAACGCCCCCAACAGAAGGCCCGGTTCGGTTTCCCACATGAACCCGTACCAGACCTTGTCGCTGCTCATCATGAGCCAGGACCGGATCGGCTCCAGCCGCAGCCAGTCCCAGTTCAGCTTCACCAGCCCGGCATAGATCAGCACGATCTCGATCTGCGCCTTCATCAGCGTCAGGTAAAGCCGCCGCATGGTTCCCTGCTCGCCCCGCCGGAAGAACAGCAGCGCGTCGACCGACCACGTCCTGTGCATCGGGATGATGCACATGAAGAGCGTGACGAGGATCAGAAGGTAATAGTGGTTGAGATAGAATTCCTCGCCCAGAAGGAAGCCGTAGATCAGCAGCAGCGTGACCAGAATGCAGGAGATGCGGTAGAAGAGGCCGACTATGATGAGAATTGACAGGCTCATCCACACGATTTGCAGGGGAAAGGCCCAGACCGCCTCTTCCGGCAGCCAGTAGAAATATTCGTACCGGAAGGTGAACTCGTTCTGTGCGTTGGGGGCGAAGTACAACAGGCCCTTTCTTTGGGCGTCGTAGAGCAGCATCACGCCCATCGCCATGCGGAAGACGGCAAAGGACGCCGCGTCGATCCTGTCGGTCATCTGGAAACGGGCCCAGCGGGCCATGGCCGATCTCATATCCGCACTCCCCGAAGCGTGAGAACGCCCGCGATGATAGACCGAAACCGCCACGAAGGCACCAGCCCTTTGGCCGGCGCCGGTCTCAGCTGGGGTCGCGCCAGCGGTTGACGATGGGATAGCGCCGGTCAAGCCAGAAGGCCCGCTTGGACAGCCGCGTGCCGGGGGCGGACTGAAAGCGCTTGTACTCCGAGATATAGAGCAGGTGCTCGACTTGCTTGGCATCCTCGCGGCGGAAGCCCGCGGCCACGCAATCGGCGACCGAACCGTCCTGATCGACAAGAATGTCGAGAATGCCGTCGAGCGTTGGATAGTCGGGCAGCGTGTCGCTGTCCTTCTGATCGGCGCGCAGCTCGGCCGAGGGCGGCTTCTGGATCACATTGGGGGGGATCACCTCTCCGCCCGGCCCCTTCATCCAGCCCCGGTGATTGGCGTTGCGCCAGCGGCAGATGTCGAAGACCCGTGTCTTGTAAAGGTCCTTGATCGGGTTGTAGCCCCCGGCCATGTCGCCATAGATGGTGGCATAGCCCACCGCCACCTCGGACTTGTTGCCGGTGGTCAAAAGCATCTCGCCGAACTTGTTCGACATCGCCATCAGCAAGAGCCCGCGCAGGCGCGACTGGATGTTTTCCTCGGTGATCCCCGGCTCGGTGCCCTCGAACAGCGGCGCGAGCGAATTGGTGATCGCCGCGCGCCCCTCCGCGATGGGCACGGTGTCATAGCGGCAGCCGAGGTTTTCCGCGAGCGTCTTGGCATCGTCCAGCGAGGCCTGCGAGGTATATTCCGACGGCAGCATCACGCAGCGCACGTTCCCCGCGCCCAGCGCGTCCGCCGCCACGGTCGCCACGATCGCGCTGTCGATGCCCCCCGACAGGCCCAGCAAAACCTTGGAAAACCCGGTCTTGCGCATGTAGTCGCGCAAGGCCAGCACCATTGCGTGGTAATCTTGCTCCAACCCGTCGGGGACATGCGCGAGCGCCCCCTTTTCGGCCCGCCAGCCCTCGGGCGTATGGGTGAAATCGACATGCCCCACCGCCTCTTCCATCAGCGGCATCTGCAGCATCAGTTCGCCACCCGGGTTCAGCACGAATGTTCCGCCGTCGAAGACCTGATCGTCCTGCCCGCCCACGAGGTTGAGATAAACAAGCGGAAGCCCTGTCTCGATCACGCGCGAGACCATCAGGGTCTGCCGCACTGCCAGCTTCTCGCGGTAATAGGGCGATCCATTGGGCACGAGCAAGATCTCGGCACCGGTCTCGGCAAGCGTTTCGGTGACGTCCTCATACCAGCTGTCCTCGCAGATCGGACTGCCGATGCGGACGCCATCGACCACATAGGGGCCGCCCACGGGTCCTGCCTCGTAGATGCGCTTTTCGTCGAAGACCGTCTCGTTTGGCAGGTGATGCTTGAGCACCCGCGCCGTCACCTTGCCGCCCTTGAGGATATAATAGGCGTTGAAAAGCCCCGCTCCTTCCAGCGCCGGGCCACCGATGGCCAGCGCCGGACCATCGGCACAATCCGCCGCCAGCCGCTCGATTTCGGCGATCGCGGCCTGATGAAAGGCAGGTTTCGTCACCAGATCCTGAGTGTTGTAGCCGGTGATGAACATCTCCGGCAGCGCCACCATCTGCGCGCCGGCCGAGCGCCCCTCGTCCCACGCCTCGCGCGCCCGCGCGGCGTTTCCGGCCAGATCGCCCACCGTCGCATTCAGCTGGGCCAGTGTAAGGCGAAACCTGTCGGCCATCTCGCAAGCGCACTCCCTTGCCGGTTATCCCCCGCCTGATTTAGCAGATGAACGGCCGAGGGAAACCCGAATTGAGCAAAACCCGTTGTCACGCTCGGCCCCGTCCACTAGATTTGCTGCACCCGCGGGGATGACGGGCCGGGGCATCAGAGGCAGACATGAGCAACCAGCTTTCAAGATCACTCGTTTTCGCAATCGCGAGCGCCGCCGCCGGCGGCGCGATGGCGCAGGACGGCGAGGTCCAGACCAAGCAATACGAGGACGGGGGCATCTACGAAGGCACCTTCAAGGACGGGCTTCAGCACGGCACCGGCACTTACACGCTGCCCAACGGGTACGAGTATTCCGGCGAATGGGTCGAGGGCGAGATCCGCGGCAAGGGGGTGGCGCGCTTTCCCAACGGATCGGTCTATGAGGGCGAGTTCGCCAAGGGCAAGCCGCACGGGGTGGGCAAGATCGTCTTCACCGATGGCGGCACCTACGAGGGCGAATGGCTCGATGGCAAGATCACCGGTCGCGGCGTGGCGGTCTATGCCAACGGTGTGAAATACGACGGCGAATTCCTCAACGCCATGCATCATGGTCGCGGCCGGATGGAAAGCCCCGGCGGCTATGTCTATGACGGCGATTGGGTCGAGGGCGTCAAGGAGGGGATGGCCGAGATCACATACCCCGACGGCGCGGTCTATGAGGGCCAGGTGGTAAACGGCGCCCGAGAGGGCGAAGGCACGCTTTCCATGCCCGACGGCCTGATCTATTCCGGGCGCTGGAAGGATGGCCAGATCGACGGCGAAGGCAAGCTCACCCAGCCCAATGGTGATGTTTACGAGGGCGACCTGGTGCAGGGCCGCCGCGAGGGCGAGGGCCGCGTCGTCTACAACAACGGCGATGTCTACGAGGGCGAGTTCGAGGACGACCGCCGCCACGGCCAGGGCACCTTCACCGGTACCGACGGCTATCGCTACGAAGGCAGTTGGGTCGCCGGCAAGATCTCGGGTGAGGGCACGGTGACCTACCCCGACGGCTCGGTCTATGTGGGCGAGTTCCGCGACGACCTGGCCAATGGCCAGGGCATGATCACCTACCCTGACGGCTCCACCTACGAGGGTGAATGGGCCGGCGGGGTGATCGACGGACAAGGCAAGGCCACCTATCCCAACGGGCTGGTGTACGAGGGCGAGTTCGAGAATGCCCGCAACCACGGCTATGGCGTCATGACCTACGCCGACGGCTACCGCTACGAGGGCGAGTGGCGCGATGGCCAGCGCCACGGCAAAGGCACCGCCACCTATCCCGACGGCACCGTCTACGAGGGCGAATTCGCCGACGGACAGCGTCACGGGCAGGGCAAGATCGTCATGCCAGACGGCTTCACCTACGAAGGCGAATGGCAGGAGGGCGAGATCTCGGGCATGGGCGTGGCGACCTATACCAATGGCGATGTCTATGAGGGCATGTTCCTGCGTGGCAAGCGCCAGGGCCAGGGCACGATGCGTTATGCCAGTGGCGAAGAGGCCCGCGGCGAATGGAAGGACGGTGCTTTGGCGGAGGCCGAGGCCCAGACCGGGCAGGACGGCGCAGCGGAGACGCAATCCTCGGAGTAGACAGCCGGACTGTGGCTTTGGTCTGGGCAGTCCCGATCCACAGGCGCGCCTTGCGGCGCATCAGGTCAGTTTTCGTTCGGGCCACGAAGGCCATGGGAGCGCTGCCCCCAAAGCCCCGGGATCTTTTCGGCAAGAAGAAACAGGAACGGGAGTTCACACGATCTTGCCCGCATCCAGGCGGTCGAGAAAATCCTCGGCCTCCTTAAGGACGATTTTGCGTTTCTCCTCGTCCATCCGGTCCCATGTCCGGAACATCTGCGCCATGCGCGGGTTGCCGTCGAGCCGCGCCCGGTGA
>JAUIBJ010000249.1 GCA_030428025.1 Alphaproteobacteria bacterium | reverse complement strand
AGAGATAGTGCCGCGCAACATCCCCCCGCAAAAAGGTGTTCTGCATCCCAGCCACAGACCTGTAGCGCAGCAGGTTCTCCATCGAGAAATTCTCGGCCGGGCAGGCGCGATAGACCGGCTCCTGTCCCGCCCGCTGGGTGTAGCTGTCGAAAAACAGCCCAACCGCGTCTGGATGCGCGTCGAAATGATCGCTCACCGCCTGAAGCGCGCCGGGCTGCAGGAAGTCGTCCGCCCCGACATAGCCGAAGACCGCGCCCTCGGGCATCGCCCGGATACCGATATTGATCGCGTTCGAGAGGCCGGTTTCGGGCTCGCGGATCCAGCGGATGCCGTCCTGGCCCACATGGCGTTCGATGATCTCGTGGGTGCCGTCGTCGGACTTGCTGTCGACGATGATCAGGCTCTTGTCCTCGTGCGCCTGCGCCCGGTAGCAGGCGATGGCCCGCTCGATATGTTCGGCGGTGTTCCAGCTGGGCAGGACGATGCTGACATGGGCCATGGGGCGCGGGATCCTTGCTTGGGGCCGCGCCTACATAGGCGAAGGGCGAGGGACGACCAACCGTTAATTCCCGGCCCTTTGCAGCATCCCGAACAGGTCGCGCGGGTCGTCCGGGTCGGCCAGAAGGTCAAGCTCCAGATAGTAATCGGTGCCGCCGATATGGTCGCGGATGTAGCGCAGGGCCGAAAAATCCTCGATGGCGAAGCCCACACTGTCAAACAGCGTGATCTGTCGCGCGTCGGTGCGGCCCGGGGCCTCGCCCGCCATCACCCGCCACAGCTCGGTCACCGGGTGGTCGGGGGCAAGCTGTTGAATTTCCCCTTCGATTCGCGTCTGCTCGGGATATTCCACGAAGATCGACGAGCGGTGCAGCACACCCGGTGCCAGTTCCGTCTTGCCCGGGCAGTCGCCGCCGATGGCGTTGATATGCACCCCTTCGCCGACCATGTTGTCGGTCAGGATGGTGGCGTATTGCTTGTCGGCGGTGCAGGTGGTGATGATCTGCGCGCCTTCCATGCTTTCCTCGGGGCTTGTGCAGGCCACCACTTCCAGACCCATGCCGGCCAGATTGCGCGCGGCCTTCTCAGTCGCCGCCGGGTCGATGTCGTAGAGACGCACGGATTTCAGTCCCGCCAGCGCCTTCATTGCCAGGCTCTGGAATTCCGACTGTGCCCCGGCCCCGATCATCGCCATCGTATCGGCGCCCTTGGGCGCAAGGTAACGCGCCACCAGCGCCGAGGTGGCCGCCGTGCGCAGCGCGGTCAGTACCGTCATTTCCGACAGAAGCACCGGATAGCCGTTGCCCACATCGGCCAAAAGCCCAAATGCCGTCACGGTTTGCAGGCCGCTCTTCGTGTTCTTCGGATGGCCGTTCACATATTTGAACCCGTACACCTCGCCATCCGATGTGGGCATCAGCTCGATCACCCCTTCGGCGGAATGACTGGCCACGCGCGGGGTCTTGTCGAAGAGGTCCCACCGCCGGAAATCGGCCTCGATGTAGTCGGCCAGCCCGCGCAGCATCTCCTCGATGCCGATGTGATGAACGAGTTTCATCATGTTCTCGACGCTGACGAAAGGCACCAGCGCCTTGTCGGATGGGGGCAGGGCGGTCATTTGGCGGTCCTTTCATAGGCGAAGGATTGCGTCGGCCGGTCGAAGACGCGGCGGCCGAGGGCGGAGGCCGCGAGATCCACCATCACCTGTGCGGTGCGGCCGCGGTCATCGAGGAAGGGATTGAGTTCCACCAGATCGAGCGAGGTCATCAGTCCGCTGTCGCAGATCATCTCCATCACCAGATGCGCCTCGCGGATGGTGGCGCCGCCCGGCACGGTGGTGCCCACGGCGGGCGCGAAGGAGGGGTCGAGAAAATCCACGTCGAGCGAGACATGCAGCGCGCCGCCCGCCTTGGCCACATCCTCCAGAAACGCGGCCAGCGGTCGGGCGATGCCGGTTTCGTCGATGCTGCGCATGTCGGCATAGCGGATTCGGCTTTCCTGCAGCACCTCGCGTTCGGCGGTGTCCACAGAACGCAGGCCGAGGATGCAGATGTTTTCCTGAGGTATCGGCTCCGTCACCGGCGGGAAGCCGTGGAACCCGTCGCGCCCCGTGACATAGCCCAGCGGCGTGCCGTGCAGATTGCCCGAGGCGGTGGATTGCGGCGTGTGGAAATCGCTGTGCGCGTCCAGCCAGAGCACGAATTGCGGCCGGCCCCGGCGCGCGGCATCGCGCGCCACGCCCGCGACCGAGCCCAGCGACAGGCTGTGATCGCCGCCGAGGAAAACCGGCACGCCTTCACCCATTGCGGCCTGCGCCGCGCCGGCCAGCGCCTCGGTCCAGCCGATCACCTCGGCCGGGGCGTGAACATGGCCCGGCAACGCCTCGGGCGTGACAGCGGGCCGGGGGATCAGGTTGCCGGTATCGCGCACCACATGGCCCAGCCCCTCCAGCGCCTGGGCGAGGCCCGCGACGCGATAGGCATCGGGCCCCATCAGGCAGCCGCGCCGCGCCTTGCCGCTGTCCACGGGGGCGCCGATCAGGATACAGGTCGAATGCGTCATCTCAGAACCTTCCGTTTCAGGGTCGATCCCTATGTCTGTCCGAAACGGGTTGAATTGAACCCATCATTTTGCGCAAATAGGTGGGATATTTTTCGAAACGGGGGAAATTTTCTGCGAAATGGACGATATTGATCAGAGCCTGATCTCGGCGCTCCGGCATGACGCGCGGGCATCGTTGTCGGATCTGGCGCATACACTGGGCGTGTCGCGGACCACCGTGCGCAGCCGGATCGAGCGCCTGCGGCGCTCGGGCGACATCGTGGGCTTTACCGTGGTGCTGAAGGGAGACGCGGCGCGAGACCCGGTGCGCGGACTGATGATGATCGGCATAGAGGGGCGCGGGACCGACCGGATTCTGCGGCAACTGAACGGTCTTTCGGCTGTGCGCGCCACCCACACCACCAACGGCCGGTGGGACTTGATCGTCGAGATCGGCGCGTCCTCGCTGGAGGAATTCGACGAGGTGCTGGCGCGGATCAGGCGGTTCGACGGGATCGCCAATTCCGAGACCAGCCTGCTTCTGTCGACGCGGAAGGCGGCGAAGTAGGGGGCGATTTGGCAGCCACACGCGAAACGTACGGAAGTCGTGCGGATCTGGCAGGCGTAAAGTGCCGAGTTCGATGGTGGGATCGCCCCCGCGCGCGTCGGCAATCGCGCGAGCGAGGCCCGAGCCCTAAAAGGCTTTCTATCCCGGCGCTGCCTCCAGCAGCTTCCTCTGGAAATAGGCCACCCCCTGTTCGTGCCGGGGCGAGAGCGGACCGGCGCGGTAGCCGCCGCTTTCATAGTTCTTCTGCGTCTCGATGCAGATCTCGAAATCCTCGCGCACCACGGCGAGGTTGTCGGCGATGGTCTTCTCGCGCGCCGGCCGGCCTTCCTCCGATGTATCCTCGAAATAGAAATTGTAGACCAGCTCCGTCCGCCTGTGATCCAGTGGATTGATGCGGCTGGTGTTCATGCCGCCCGAGAACAGCGACAGTGTCCAGTTGGGCCACATCCACAGCCACTTGCCGCGATAGAAAAGCCCCTCGCGCGGTGGCGCGGTCATCCGCACCATGCCATCATGGGCCGAGGTCTCGAATTCCTCGAACTCGATGGCGCTGAAGAAGGCCGGGTGGATGCCTGGGATGTGATAGCCTTCAACGAAATTGTCGGTGTAGATCTTCCAGTTGGCGTCGAACACCAGCCGTTCCTCGTGCATCCACCGGAATCGCTCCAGTGGCTCCTCGGCCAGTTCCGGGATCACCGCGCCAAGCTGTGCCTCAAGCGGCTGCGAGGGCGTGATCGCCACGAAGAGGAGCCCGCGCCAGACCTCGAACTCCACCGGATCGAGTGCCCAATCGGACATCTCGAATTCCGGGTCGTCCCCCCACCAAGGCACGTTGAGCAGCGAGCCGTCCTCGCCCCAGACCCATTGGTGATAGGGGCAGCGGATGGTGGCGCAACGCCCCGTACCCTCGGGCAGAAGCCGCGCGCCCCGGTGGCGGCAGACATTTCGGAAGGCGCGCAAGCCCTCGCGCGTGCGGATGACGAAGACCTTCTGCCCCGCGATCTCGGCGGCGACATAATCGCCCTTCTCCTTGAGCCGAGAGGCCGGGCCAAGAAGCTGCCACGTGGTCGAGAAGATGCGTGCCACGTCATTTGCGTGGATTTCGGGCGATGTGTAGTGGTCGGGGTCGAGATTGCGCATGGAAAACGGCCCTTCTGCAGACGGTCGGGCGCACGCTACGGCGCGGGTGCGCAAATGGTCAAGCGCGCCGTACCGCCAACAACCAGAGCGCCGCCAGCCCGAGCGAAACGAGAACGTTCCAGCTGGCCATCGACAGCCCCAGCATCTCCCACGGCACCTCGTCGCAGCGTACGAGCGGCGCGGTCATGATCTGGTCGAATAGCTCGTCGGCCGATAGGTTCCCGGGTGCCGTAGAGGTGCAGGTCGACGGGCCTTCCCACCAGCCGCGCTCGACGCCGGTGTGATAGGCCCCGATCCCGGCCGTCGTCAACGCAGCCAGCGCACCCAGGATGGGAAGCACGCGGCCCGGCACAAAGAGCGCCACCAGCCCGATGGCGATGGCTGCGCCATGGGGCCAGCGTTGCCAGAGGCAGAGCTTGCAGGGTGCCATGCCTCCAAGATGCTGGAACCCGAAGGCCCCCAGCAGCAGCGCCGCCGATCCTCCGGCGGCCATCAGAACCAGATGTGTGCGTGTCAGCGTCATAGATGCCTGACCAGATAGAACCCGCCAAAAAGAAGCACAACGAAAACGATCGCCATCAGCCCCAGGCGCCGCTCGATGAAGTCGCGCACCGGGGCGCCGAATTTCCAAAGAAGCGCCGCCACCAGGAAGAAGCGGATGCCGCGGGCTAGGATCGAGGTAGCCACGAAGGTGGCAAGCGGCATGCCGGTCCAGCCCGACATGATGGTGATCACCTTGTAGGGGAAGGGGGTGACGCCCGCGGTCAGCACCGCCCAGAAGCCGAAATCGTTGAACCGGGTGCTGAAGGCCGCCATCGCGTCGTCCTTGCCCAGCGTCTCCAGTATCGGCCGGCCGAGCTGTTCATAGGCCAGCGCGCCGATGGCATAGCCCAAAAGCCCGCCCAGAACCGAGGCCACCAGCGCCACGGTCGCGATCAGCCAGGCCCGGCGGGGATTGGCCAGGATCATCGGGATCATCAGAACGTCGGGCGGGATCGGGAAGACCGAGCTTTCGACGAAGGAAACCGCCGCCAGCACCCAGAGCGCCCGGGGATGATCCGAAAGGCGGATCGTCCAGTCGTACAGCCGTCTCAGCATGGCGATGTTCCGTCCCTCGTAAATCCCCCGCGCCTCAGACCATGCGGACCCGGGGCGGTCAAGCCCCGTCGGATCGGGCGCGGGTGAAACATCCCCCTCTGGACGGCGCGCCGCAGAGCGGCTAGAGCTAATCTCGGGCCCAAGTGGCGGAATGGTAGACGCAGGGGATTCAAAATCCCCCGCCTTTACGGGCGTGTCGGTTCGAGTCCGACCTTGGGCACCATTGTCGTATTCAGTTTTCCTGCTGCCCGAGCCTGATCGAGGCCGGGCCGGGTTTGCTCCCCGCACCATCGTTGCGCCTTCATAACGCCGCCCGCGAGGCGATCGTGACCGAATTATGGCCGGGCGCGGCGCCGTGCGGCGCGGGCGGGCGGCGATTCGGGGCAGGGGGCACGCGATTCGGGCTTTGCCGCCTGCCGTTTGCGCAGGATTCCGAAACAGTCTCGCCAATTTCCGCGAACTGGCCACGATGCGAGCCGATAAGCGTCTGTCCGTTAACCTTTTTTTGCATTGACGGCGGGGACGGGCGAGGCCCGCCGAATTGTCATTCGGAGCGAAACAGTGGCGCCCG
>JAUIBJ010000248.1 GCA_030428025.1 Alphaproteobacteria bacterium | reverse complement strand
TCCAGGATCAGCCCGGTCTGGCTGAGCCGTGCCCAGAGATGGGCGTTGGGCAGGTGCCAGCCCCAGACCACGACCATCTCGGCCAGCACGGCCACGCCGAGCGCCACCGGTCCGGGTCGCCACGGCAGGCGCGGGGCCAGAAGCGCGGGCACCACCGCGACCACCGCCAGATGCAGCCCCATATGCACCACGATCGAGCCCGCGGCATAGGCCGTGACCCCGCCACCCCACAGCAGCGCCAGCAGCGCAAGGCCCGCGATGCGCGAGATCACCAGCATCGGTCGAACACCAGAACGGGCAGGGCGGTGAAGATCACGGCCAAAGTGTGCAGCGCGCAGAGCAGCAGCGCCACATGGCCGAGGAAGTGCTTGCGCTCCTGGGCGCGGTCGTCGGCGATGGTCCGGGTGATGAAAAGGCTGCCGCCATAGCGCCCCCAGGCGTGACGGGCCAGCGCCCAGATCAGCCCGAGCGCCACCAGTGTCACGCCCGCCACCGTCCAGGTCACCGGCTGCAACGGTGCGCTGCCGTCCGCCGCCTCCTTCGCGCACCAGATCGCCGCGATCCAGTAGCACAGAAGGAAATGCGCGGCCCAGATCACCGAGGGCGCCACCATGATCCATATCGAGCGGTCGTCGATGAGGCGGGGATATCTCATGCTACGCCGCCTTCGCTCAGCAACGGGAATAGCGCCAGCAGGGCATAGACCAGCAATGACGTGGCCAGCATGAAATCCCAGTAGAGCGCGGAGTTGCGCAGGTCGGCGTCGTAGCGCGGGGTCAGGATGCCGGCCCAACTGCGGGCGACGCAGTAGCCCAGCATGACGAACCCCGCCAACAGGTGTGCGCCGAGCCAGAGCACCAGCACCCAGCAGGTGGCGTCGAAGGCGTGCCGCGTCGGGTCGAGCCCCGAGACAAGGCAGGCCTGCGCCAGCGCCCCCAGGCCCGATAGCGCCGGCAGACCGGCCAGGGCCAGCGCCGCGCGGGCCCGGCCGGTCTTTGCCTGTCCGTTCCAGCGCCGGGCGCCCGCCACCAGCACCCAGGCAGCGACCAGCAGCACCATGCCGAGGGTGAGCCAGGAAAAGGCCGGCGATCGGGTGCCCTCCGGCGGGAATTCGGGGTGCACGGTCCAGAAGAAGAAATAGGCGAAGACCAACCCGAAGAAGGCGGTCATGTCGCCCACCATGGTGATGAACATCGCCCACCAGCCGACAGAGGCGTTGCCGGACATGTAGACGGGAAGTCTGAGCCCGCGGCCGCAGTCCTTTTCCTCCTTCTCGGGAATGCGCGCGGTCGCCGTCCACAGCCACCACAGGATCGTGGCGGTGAAGCCCGCGCCGCAAAGCACCGCCGCCAGCCATAGCTTGAACGTGGCCAGGATGAAGCAGGCGCCAAGGAACATGGCCGCCAGAAGCGTCTTGTAGGTCGGCCCCGAGACGCGCTGCACGAAGATCGGCCGCCCGTCGAGGATGTCGGTGACGATCATCTCGCGCTTGCCCTCCTGCGCGTCGGGCAGGAACCATTCGCCCCGGTCGATCTGGCCGACGATATCCTCCTGCTCCCAAAGCGGATAGCGGGTGGTGATCAGCGGGATGGAGCGGCAGCCCCAGGGTTTGTCGGGCACTTCCTTGGCCCATTCCATGGTGCCGGCATCCCACGGGTTGCGCCTGGTCGGCGGCTGGTTGCGCTTGGGGCGCAGCACGTCCCAGGCGAAGACGGCGAAGCCCGCGGCGAACAGGAAAGCCCCCACGGTCGACACCATGTTGATCGGGCCCCAGCCCGTGTCTGCAGCATAGGTCCAGATTCGCCGGGGCATGCCCATCACGCCGGTCCAGTGCATCGGCAGAAAGGCGATGTTGAAGCCCGCGAACATCATCCAGAAGGACCAGCGGCCCAATCTTTCCGACATGGTCTTGTCGGTGGCGAAGGGATACCAGTACCAGATGCCCGCCATCAGCGGAAACAGCATGCCGCCGATCAGCGTGTAGTGCAGGTGGGCGACCACGAAATAGCTGTCATGGGCCTGCCAGTCGAAGGGCACCAGCGCCACCATCACCCCCGTCAGCCCGCCGAAGACGAAGATCGCCAGCGCCCCACCGGTGAACAGCATCGGCACCGAACCCACCGACCGCCCCATCAGCAGCGTGGCCAGGAAACAGAAGATCTGGATGCCCGTGGGCAGGGCCACGGCCTCGGACGCCGCCGAGAAGAACGACAGCGAGATATTGGGCAGCCCGGTGGTGAACATGTGGTGCACCCAGAGCCCGAAGCTGAGAAAGGCGATGCCCACGGCCGAGAGCACGATCCAGGAATAGCCGACCATCGGCCGGCGCGCGAAGGTCGGCAGGATGGTGGCCACCAGCGCCACCGACGGCAGGAAGATGATATAGACCTCCGGATGGCCGAAGATCCAGAACAGGTGCTGCCAGAGCAGCGGGTCGCCCCCGCGCTCGGTGTCGAAGAAGGCCCAGTCGAAGGCGCGCTCCATCTCCAGCAGCAGATCGCCGGCGATGAGCGGCGGGAAGGCAAAGAGGATCATGCCGCCCACGACCAGCACGTACCAGCAGTAAAGCGGCATGAGGTTGAGCCGCATCCCCGGCGGCCGCGACTTGAGCACGCCGACGATCAGCTCGACCGCGGCGGCGATCGAGGCCACCTCGATGAAGCTCAGCCCCAGCAGCCAGATATCGGTGCCGATGCCGGTCTGTTCGGGGTCGGACGACAGGGGCGTGTACATAAACCACCCCCCCGCGGGCGCCGCACCGAACAGGATCGAGCCGCAAACGAAGACCCCGCCGATGAGGAAGCACCAGAAGCCGAAGGCAGACAGCCGTGGAAAGGGCAGGTCGCGTGCGCCCAGGATCTCGGGCAGGACCATGATCGCCACAGCTTCGAAGATCGGCACGGCGAACAGGAACATCATCACCGTGCCATGCATGGTGAAGACCTGGTTGTAGAGCTCCATCGACAAAAAGTCGTTGTCGGGAACCGCCAGTTGGGTGCGGATCATGAGCGCGAGGATGCCGGCGAAGACGAAGAAGCCGAATGCCGTCAGCGCATACCACCTGCCCACGATCTCGTTGTTGACCGCCGAGAACTTGCGCCAGCCGGTGGGCGTGTGCCAGACCGCCATCAGCCGCTCGCGCTGGGCGCGGTCGCGCGCCTCGTCATAGTCGGGCGGCGGCGGGAGATCCTGAAAGGCGGTCATTTCAGCGCCATCAGGTAATCGACGAGCCGGTCAAGCCGCGCGTCGGGCATGTCGGGATAGCCGGGCATCCTGACCCCCGGCTTGATCGCTTCGGGGTAGCGGATCCAGTTGCGCAGCGCGGTGCGGGATACGGGGCGGATGCCCGCGCCCAGCGTCTCGCGCCCGGCGAAATGTGTGAGGTCGGGCCCGACCGGACCCTGCGCCTTGGTCCCGCGGATGCTGTGGCAGGCGCCGCAGCCTTCGTCCAGAAACACCTCCAGCCCCGGGCCCGTCGCCTGCGCCGGGCGGGCCTCGTCGGCGAGCCACCGGGCATATGCCTCAGGCTCCATCACCACCAGGCGAAAGAGCATCTGCGCATGGGCGCTGCCGCAAAACTCGGCACAGATGCCACCCCAGCTGCCGGTTTTCTCGGGCGTCAGGGTCAACTGTGTGGTGCGGCCCGGGATCAGGTCCATCTTGCCGCCGATGGCGGGCGCCCAGAAGGAATGAATCACGTCGTCCGAGGTCAGTTCGAACCGCACCGTTTCGCCGCGGGGCAGGCGGATCTCATTGGCCGAGACGACCGGGCCTTCGGGGCCCTCGTAGCGCACGCGCCACCACCATTGCTCGCCATCGACGGCGACGGTATGGGCGGCGGGCTGGGCGGCGATGCCGCGCAGGGTCAGAAGGCCGGTGGCCAGCAGGCCGGTCAGAACCACCGCCGGAAACACCACACCGCCCCAGACCACATAGGCGCGCACCTGCCGTTCCGTGCCGCCTTTCTCGGCGGTGCGGTAGGCGACGACCGCGAGCGTCATCACCGCAGTCCAGATCAGGCCGGCGCCGATGAGAAGGGGCCAGAACAGCGCCTCGATCCGCATGGCCTCGCGGCCCGCGCCGGACAGCCAGTTATGGGGGCCCGAACAGCCCGCCAGAAGGAGCGTGGCGCTCAGGGGTGCGAGCTTTAGGCGGAAAATGGCATGCCTCCCCCTCGGGGCGTAAGGGCCGCCTGTGCGGCGGTCGGTAAAGCGGCAAATGAAGGCAAGAGTGTCGTCATGTCGCTCTTCCCTTTGCGGAAATGTCCTCCGGGACAAACATCCAACCTGCCCGGGCGCGGATTTGTTCCCCGGGGCAGCGGTCCAGCCGCCGGATGTCAGTTGGTGTCGAGGGTTTCGTTGGCGTCGAGGTCTGTGCCCTCTCCACCGATCAGGGTGGAGGCGGAATCGGTTCGCTCGATGGCGGAAATCGCCGTGTTCTGGTAAAGGACATAGGCCCCACCGGCGAGCAGCAGCGCCACCAGACATCCTGTTACAAAGGCATACATAGCTATCCTCCCCGTGCCAGCTTGCCCTGCCGGTCGAGTTCCTCGACCCAGAGCTCGTGATGCTCTTCGGCCCAGTTGCGGTCGACCTTGCCGCCCCACATGGCCCAGATCGCACCCTGCATGCCGACGGTGCCGATGTAGATATGGCCGATGAAGATGGCGATCAGCGCCGTGGCCAGCACCGCATGGATCAGCATGGCCCAGGTCATCGTTTCCAGGTCCGTCCAGAAATACGGGAACATCAGCGTGACGCCGGTGGCGATCATGGCGATGCCGCCCAGGGCGGCGGACCAGAAGATCAGCTTCTGGCCGGCATTGAACTTGCGGGCCGGCGGATTGTCGGGATCGTCCGAGAAGAAGCCGCCGCCGCGGGCCAGCCACCGCAGGTCAAGCTTGCTGGGCAGGTTGCGCCATGTCCACATGACCAGCATCACCGCCAGGCCCAGGGCGAAGGGCGGGAAAAAGATGGCGTGCCCCCAGGTCGACAGCCACCCGAGCTGTCCGAGCACCCCCGCGCCGAAGGGTCGGATCAGCGTATCGCCATAGGCGATCACGAGCCCCGTCAGCGCCAACATGATGAAACTTGACGCCGTCATCCAGTGATTGGCGCGCTCCAGAAAGCCGAACCGCTTGACCGTACGTCCCGATTTGCCCTTGGCGATGGGCACGCGCCCGTCGGGCCGTTCGAAGACATCGGCATTGGGATAGGGCAGCGAGGAGATTCCGATCACCCGCTCGCTCGGCCGGGCCATCTGCAGCGCCGCGTCATCGGCCCTGAGCCAGTTCTGCGTGAGCCGCCGGCCGTCGCCCTCAAGCGGGCCCTCGGTCAAGAAATGCTCTGTCCCCATCGCCAGTTCGGGCGCCTTGGCACCTGGCGATGGACCGGTGCGGAAACGTTCGTCCAACAGGCGGGTCCGGGCGGTCAGTATCTCATAGGCCGTCATCTCCGAGGCGTAGGCGCCATCGTCCTCCGACAGGCGCCATTGCGATTCCGGCACCGTCACCGTTTCTCCGTCGAACAGGGTGAGAACCTGCCAGCCAAGCGCCAGCAGAAGCAGAAGTGCAGCGATGGCGCCGCCGATACGGTAGCCGGTGAAGTCGCGGCCGCGGACGGTGGGTGTGGTGTCGCTCATGTGTCCTGCTCCGGGTAATAGGCCGTCGTCCAGCCCCACGCGCCACTGCCGAAGCCGCGGTGGACGACGCGTTCGCGATAGATCTCGCCAATGGTCTCGCCGTCGCCGGCCAGAAGGGCGCGGGTCGAACAGACCTCGGCGCAGATCGGCAGCTTGCCCTCGGCGATGCGGTTGCGGCCGTATTTGCGGAATTCCGCTTCCGATCCGTTTTCCTCGGGCCCGCCCGCGCAGTAGGTGCATTTGTCCATCTTTCCGCGCGAGCCGAACAGGGTTTCCTGTGGAAACTGCGGCGCGCCGA
>JAUIBJ010000247.1 GCA_030428025.1 Alphaproteobacteria bacterium | reverse complement strand
GTCTCTCGGCCCGCCACCAGTCGGCCCAGAGGCTGGTCGAGGATGGGCGCAAGACGCTTCAGAAAAGCGAGGCCGAGGCCGACCGGGCCCGGTCGGTCGCCGATAGTTCCCGTGCAGCGCTGGAAAAGGCAGCGCGGGAGTACGAGACGGCCGAAGCCGCCGAGGCGGTGGCGGTCCGAACGGCGGCGAAGGCCGAGGAAACGCTCACCATGGCCGACGTGGCCCGCGCCGAGGCACAATCGCGCGAGGCCGACGCCCGTGCCGAACGCTCTGAGGCCGAAGGCGAGGTCAACGCACTTTCCGCCGAGGTCTCGGCGCTCGCCCGGCTGGTCGAGCGTGACACGGCCGAGGGCGGACATATCCTCGATGCGCTGAGCGTCACGCCGGGATACGAAAAGGCGCTTGGCGCGGCGCTCGCCGACGATCTTCGCGCGCCCGAGGTCGAGGCCGACGGTCCCTCGGGCTGGACCCGTCTGCCGGGCTATCCCGTGGCCCAGCCCCTGCCGGCGGGGGCCGCGCCGCTTTCCGAACATGTCAGCGTGCCGGAGGTTCTGGCCCGCCGGATCAGCCAGATCGGCCTGGTCGATGGCGATCAGGGCCCCGCACTTCAGGCCGCGTTGAAACCGGGACAACGGCTGGTCAGCCTAGAGGGCGATCTTTGGCGCTGGGACGGCTTCCGCGCCTGGGCGGAAGACGCGCCCTCGGCCGCCGCGCTGCGGCTGGAACAGCTCAACCGGCTGGAGGAACTCAAGCAGCAACTGGCCCATGCCACCGCACGCGCCGAAGGCGCGGGGCGCGCTCACGAGGCCCTGCGCCGTCGGCTGGCGGAACTGACCGAGGCTGACAAGCAGGCGCGCGAGGCGCGGCGGGCGGCCGATACGGCAGTGAACGCGGCGAGCCGGGCGCTGTCGCGCGCCGAGGCCGATCGCAACCTTGCTCAGTCGCGGCTCGAAGCCTCGGGCCTGGCTGTCTCCCGCCATGAGGAGGAGGCGCTTGCCGCCCGCGCCGCGCTGGCCGAGGCCGAAGGGGCGCTGTCCGCACTCGATGATCTCGACAGCGCCCGCGCCGCCGTCGAGGACGTCAAGATGACGGTCGAGGCCGCGCGGATGACGATGATGACCAAGCGCTCGGCACATGACGAGCTGCGCCGCGAGGGCGAGAGGCGGCTCAGGCGCGCGCAGGAGGTGGTGCGCGAGATCACTGGCTGGAAAAGCCGGCTGGAGACCGCCGAGAAGCGCAGCACCGAACTGGCCGAGCGCAAGGCGGACTCCGAGGCGGATCTGGCCGAGGCACGTGCGAAACCGGCCGAGATCGCCGCCCAGCGGGCCGATCTGGATCAGAAGATCGCCGTGGCGGAGGCCCGCAAGGCCGAGGCGGCTGACGCGCTCTCGGTTGCCGAGGGGGCGCTGCGCGATGCGGTGGCCGCGGAACGCGATGCCGAACGCGCAGCCTCTGACGCCCGTGAGGCGCGGGCGCGGGCCGAGGCGCGGGCCGAGGCCGCCCGGGAAACCCGCGATCAGGCGGCCGAGCGCATCCTCGAAGAACAGGACGTGACGCCCGAAGCTCTGCTCGCCCGGCTCGACGTCGATCCCGAAAAGATCGAGTCCGCCGGGGCCATCGAAGCCGACGTCACCCGTCTCAAGCGCCAGCGCGACGCGCTGGGCGCGGTCAACCTGCGCGCGGAGGAGGACGCCAAGGAGGTTCAGGAGGAGCACGACACGCTTCTCGCCGAAAAGGCCGATCTGGAAGAGGCGATCCGCACCCTGCGTAATGGCATCGCGTCGCTGAACCGCGAAGGGCGCGAGCGGCTGCTTACGGCCTTCGAACAGGTGAATTCCAACTTCACCCTGCTGTTCAAGCATCTCTTCGGCGGTGGCGAGGCCAATCTGGTGATGGTCGAAAGCGACGACCCGCTCGAGGCCGGGCTGGAAATCATGTGCCAGCCGCCGGGCAAGAAACTGGCAACCCTGTCGCTTCTGTCGGGGGGCGAGCAGACGCTGACGGCGTTGGCGCTGATCTTTGCGGTCTTCCTTGCCAACCCGGCGCCGATCTGCGTGCTGGACGAGGTCGATGCCCCCCTGGACGATGCTAATGTGGGCCGCTTCTGCGACCTGCTGGACGAGATGTGCCGCCGCACCGAAACCCGCTTCCTGATCATCACCCACCACGCCATCACCATGAGCCGGATGGACCGGCTCTTTGGCGTCACCATGGGAGAGCAGGGCGTGAGCCAGCTTGTCTCGGTCGACCTGAAAAAGGCTGAAGCCATGGTGGCGTAAGGCCCCGTGCCCGGCCATCCACCGGATTGCGACCAGGAAAGCCCGCCGCAGGCATGGCCGGAGTTGGGGGCGGAGTGCGACCTTCTGACCAAGCCATCAAATTGCCTTCTTTCCACCACAGGATTCACATTTAAACGCGAAAGAAAGGACACAGAACCACTCGAGGTTGTGAATTCCAAAAGGACAATAAGGTGAGGGATGATGCGAATTCTGGCCGTTGACGACGATCCGCTATTTCTTGAGATGCTGGTAAGCTATCTGGCGCAACACGGCTTTCGGGACGTTTGTCATGCCTCCTCGGCCGCGAAGGCCCTGGCGATCATCGACAGCGCCGAGGTGCCCTTCGATTGCTTCCTGCTCGACATTCGCATGCCCGAGGTCGACGGGGTCGAGCTTTGCTCGGAAATCCGGGCGCGGCCGGTAAGCCGGGGTTGTCCGGTGATCATGCTGACCTCGCTGAACACGAGGAAATGGATGCAGGCGGCGATGGAGGCCGGCGCGACGGATTACCTGACCAAGCCGCTCGACCCGGTCGAACTGGCAGCCCGGCTCAGATCGGCGATGCTTCTGGTCGAGGCCACCGCACGGGATACCCAAAGCCGCCTTGCGCTGAAATCCATGTTCCGGATGACGGGCGAGAGAAACCAGTTTTCCGCCGGCACCCGCATCACCTTTTCCGAAATCGGGCCGATGCGCGACTATTTCCAACTGGAAAACCGGCTTCTGAAACTGGGCGAGGGCGCCTTTGCGATGACGCTCTTTTCGGTGTCTCTGCCCGGTTTCGGGCGGCTGGCGCGCAAGGTCGGAGGCAGCGATATCCTCGGTCTGATCAACAGCGCCAGCCAGACCCTGGCCCATACCGTGCCGAAGAAGGGCTTTTCCTTCGCCTATGTGGGCCATGGGAAGTTCATCTGCATGATCCTCGTGGCCAACCCGATCGTGGCCTCTCTTCTGCAGCAGCGTCTCAATGACCGGATCGCCATGTGCCTGCGCGACCACGAGGTCGCCGCCTTCCGCGACTCCCGTTTCGAGGTCAAGGCGCTCTCGAACCGGCGCATTCTCGACCGCAGCGAGGCGCTGCGCCTGCTCAAGCGCGAAATATCGTCGCTGGGCAGTTCCGAGGACGTGATCCTGCCCTCGATCAAATCCACGGCGCCGCGAATCTTCCGGATGATGGAAGAAAAGAGCTGACCGCGCCACGGCCGGGGGCAGGCCCGCCTCCGCCCGGTCCTCGCACCGGTCCCGCCCCGCGGTTCCGGGGAGAAAAGCGGTTTCCCGCCGGCCCTTCTTGATCTAAGAGAACGCGCGGCCTAATGGCCGCGTGACGCGGACGCGGCGCTTTTTCCGGTGCCCGCCGCCCGAGGGCTGGAATGACGAAGCGATTCTTGAAAGAGGCGGTGCGGTTGCCCGGGGCCATGGCCAGAAAACTGACGGGGATGGCAAGCCCCGAGACAGTCCTGCCCTCAGATACCGCGTCGGCGCTGCGCGGGTCGGCCGCCGCCACGCATGACGTGCTGATCGTGTCGAACTGTGCCACGCCCTTCTACAGACGCGCCATCGAACGGTTCTGCCCCACGGTCCGGGTCACGGCCTATACGGTGAGCGAGGCAAATACCGACAGGCGCGGTTTTCAGGCGGATTGCGCCAGGAACGACATCGTCCTGCTGCTTCCTCTGGCCCAGACCTATCTCGACAGGCCCGAAGAGCTTGGCGACAAGCTGATCACGATCCCGCCCTTCTATTTCTCCGGCTACCACCCCGATACCGTCTATTTGACGAAACCGGGGGAGGGACAGGTTGCCACGCCCTTTGGCGTCTACCATTCAAGCCTCTGCTTTCTGGGTTTCGAGGCGGGGCTTTCGGTGGGCGAGACGCTGAGCCTCTTTACCGACCGGGTCTATGACGACATGGGCTTTTATGCGCTCTGGCAGACGGAGCGGGCCAACCTGCTCGGTGCCTTTGCCGCGGCGGGCATTCCCCTCGAGGCCAGGTTTCGCGACTGGGTGCGTCGCGGGTGTTTCATGCATACGATCAACCACCCGCATGTCGCCTGTCTGGTGGATGTCGCCCGGGTCATCGCCGGGAAACTGCCGGTCGAGATGCGGGATGGCGACCTGCCGCTGCCCGACGCACTGGCCAACAGCGCCATCTACCCGTGCTACCCCGAAATCGCCGAGGCGAACGGATGTCGGGGCAGCTATTACTTCAAGCCCGCACAATCCGATGTTGTGCTGACCCTGCCGGAATTTGTCGGTCTGTGCTACGACACCTATGAACGGCACGGGCGCGGAACCATGTCGATGCAGGCGGGGTTCGAACAGAAATCCGTTGCGTTTCGCGACCATGTGCTGGGACGGTTTGGAGCCTGAGATGTCCGACAACCCCTATTCGAACATTCGCGACCACCAGATGTGGCGCCGGGCGGTGTCTCGGGTCGATCCGCATATGGTCGACCCGGCGGTCGATCCGAAATTCACGCTGGACCGCAACGACAGGATTGCCACCGCCGGCAGCTGTTTCGCGCAGCATATTTCCAAGAAGCTTTCCTCCCTCGGCTTCAATTACTTCGTACCCGAGGCTGGCGTGGGCCTCGACGACGCGACGCGCGGGCGGCGGAATTACGGCGTCTTTTCCGCACGCTACGGAAATCTTTACACCGTGCACCAATTGCACCAGCTGTTCCGCGAGGCGATGGAGGGTGCGCGCCTTCGGGACTCTGCCTGGCGTCGCGACGACGGCCGGTATGTCGATCCCTACCGCCCGACGATTGAGCCCGAGGGTTTCGGGACGCGGGAAGAGGTCGAAGCAGCACGGGAAGAGCATCTGGCCCATGTGCGCCGGGTCTTCGAGGAATGCGACGTCTTCGTCTTCACGCTGGGGCTGACCGAGGCGTGGCGGTCGAGGCGCGACGGGGCGGTCTTTCCGCTGGCGCCAGGCGTGGCGGGCGGGCGGTTCGACCCCGACGCGCACGAATTCCACAATTTCACCATCGACGAGGTTCGTTCCGAACTGGCCGGCTTCGTGGCCGCCCTGCGCGATCTCAATCCGAAGGTCAACATCCTGCTGACCGTCTCGCCGGTGCCGTTGATCGCCACCTATGAGAACCGGCATGTTCTGGTCTCCACCACTTACAGCAAGTCGGTCCTGCGGGTGGCCGCGCAGGAGGCCTGCGACGCGCACGCGTTCATCGACTATTTCCCCTCCTACGAGATCATCACCGGCAGCCCCACGGGCGGGATGTATTTCGAGGAGGACAGCCGGGAGGTGAATGCCGCCGGGGTGGCACATGCGATGCGCGCCTTCGTGCGCGCCTATACCGCCGAGGGCGGGCAGGGCGTGGCGCCTGTCCCGCCCGCCGCCGCCTCCGAGGCCTGGCAGGCCGCTGCGGATATCGTCTGCGACGAGGAGGAGATCGAACGCTCGATCTCTTGACGCCAAAGGGGGATGGTCGCCTTCCTCATCAGCCGCGGGCGCCTGAACGGGTGGTTTTGCGGTTCGAAAACAGGCCGTTCGGTCTGTTGCCGGCCAAGAATCAGACCCTTTCCTGCGCCTTTCCGGAATACATACACGCCAGATACAACCAGTCCGGCCCATGCGGGCCGGAGGCCAGAAAGGGCGACACAGATGGCGCAATCAGGCGACTTCGGCTTCGGCACGCAGATCCGCAAATCCCCC